>JBBRGJ010000099.1:0-12442 GCA_038240835.1 Bacteroidales bacterium
TCTAAAGTTTTTGTATCTTTGTGTTTTTATTGAAAAAAATCATGAGCAATCAACAGTATGTGAGTAACAAAAGAGTTCTGGTAACCGGTGGTGCTGGTTTTATTGGTTCAAATTTGTGTGACAATCTTATTTCAAACAACAACATTGTAACTTGCTTAGACAACTTTGCTACGGGCAAATTGGCTAATATTGCGCACCTTCTCGCGCATCCAAATTTCATCTTGATAGAAGGCGATATTTGTGATTTGGAGATGTGCAAAAAAGCATGCAAAGGGAACGAGATATTGTTTCATCAAGCCGCTATTGGCTCAGTGCCTCGTTCGATTGCAAATCCTATTTATACGAATGATGTAAATATTTCAGGTTTTTTGAACATGTTAGTTGCTGCGCGTGATGCCGAGATTAAAAGAATTGTATATGCTTGTAGTTCATCTACTTATGGAGATTCAGAAAAGTTACCCAAAATTGAAGACCAAATTGGGAAACCATTATCACCCTACGCTGTCACCAAATACGTAAACGAATTGTACGCCGATGTTTTTGCGCGCACTTACAATATGGAGTTAGTTGGTTTGCGTTATTTTAATGTTTTTGGAATGCGCCAAGATCCAGACAGCACCTATGCAGCAGTAATTCCCAAATTTGTCGCTTCGCTCCTATCCGATACACCGATTACCATCAATGGAGATGGAAATTACTCACGCGATTTCACCCATATCAGCAATGTAATATTGGCAAATAATTTGGCAGCTTTAACCACCGACAAAGAAGCCATCAATCAAATATACAACGTAGCTTGTGGAGAACAAACTTCACTCAATCAGTTAGTTGAAAAATTAATTTCGGCCTTATCTGCACATCAGTCCAATGTAAAATCAGCAACGATTGTTCATGGCGAAAATCGCATTGGCGATATCCCACACTCATTGGCATCCATCGAAAAAGCAAAAAAACTGTTGGGATATTCTCCAAAAATGTTTTTTAATCAAGGAATAGACAATACCTGTTTATGGTATTTCGAAAATATTAAATAGTGTTTGTGTTTCAGATATTAACTAAAGAATTATGAGTAAAAAAATTGCATTAATTACAGGAATAACGGGACAAGATGGTTCATTTTTGGCGGAATTCCTATTAAAAAAAGGGTACGAAGTTCATGGAATTATGCGTAGAGCTTCTTCGTTCAACACTGGCCGAATTGAGCATCTATACTTAGAAGGCGCTTTGGAGGATATGAAATTGCAACGGGCAATCACTTTACATTATGGTGATATGACCGACTCATCATCCCTTTTGCGAATTATTCAAACCGTTTTACCCGACGAAATTTACAATTTAGCTGCTCAGTCGCACGTAAAAGTCTCGTTTGAAGTCCCAGAATACACTGCCGAAGCAGATGCAGTGGGCACTCTTCGGATTTTGGAAGCCGTTAGAATTTTAGGATTAGAGAAAAAAACGAAAATATATCAAGCATCTACTTCCGAACTTTATGGAAAAGTGCAAGAAATTCCTCAAAAGGAAACCACTCCATTCTACCCTCGTTCCCCTTACGGAGTGGCTAAACTTTATGGATTTTGGATTACCAAAAACTATCGCGAAGCCTACGATATGTTTGCCGTGAATGGAATTCTTTTCAATCACGAAAGTGAACGCCGTGGAGAGAGTTTTGTTACCCGCAAAATCACATTGGCAGCAGCTCGTATCAAACACGGATTGCAAAAGAAATTGTATTTAGGCAATTTGGATTCACTTCGCGATTGGGGTTATGCCCGTGATTATGTGGAGTGTATGTGGATGATATTGCAACACCCAACTCCCGAAGATTTTGTAATTGCCACTGGCGAAATGCACACCGTTCGTGAGTTTTGCGAACTATCGTTTCACCATGCTGGAATCAAAATCCGTTGGCAAGGCGAAGGTGTTGAAGAAAAAGGAATTAACGAAGCGACAAACGAAGTATTAATTGAGGTAGATCCTAAATATTTCCGTCCAACAGAGGTAGAACAACTGATGGGAGATCCTACCAAAGCACAAACATTGTTGGGATGGAATCCTCGTCAAACCTCTTTTGAAGAGCTTGTGAAAATAATGGTAGAACACGATTTGAAACATGTTTTAGAATTGCATGAATCGAATTTGCACTTATAATCAACTCTAACACACTGAGAATCAATACTATTGTTGCATGTTCTTTTAAATAATCAGATTATCTCATAGCCACCCTGTCCCGATTGCTATCAGGATTATCGAAGGGCTTTCAAAAAGTTCTTAGTATAATACTTCGATAAACTCAGCATGACAGCTATACAAATAGTTCAATTATAGCCTCTTAAAGCACTTTCAAAAGTTCTTGATCTCTTCAATCATGCCATATAATCTTTTCTCCTTGTTCTCTTTCTGATTGAGTGGTGAAAAAGTAAAAAATAAAAATAAAATGAATAAAAACAGTAAAATATACGTTGCGGGTCACACAGGATTAGTAGGTTCCTCTATTTTGAGAGCGCTAAAGCGATATGGTTTTGAAAATATCATTTTTCGTGAATTTTCGGAACTGGATTTACGAAATCAGCAGTTGGTTGACGATTTTTTTGCCAAAGAAAAGCCCGAATATGTTTTCTTAGCCGCTGCCAAAGTGGGCGGTATTCATGCCAACAACACCTTCCCAGCTGAGTTTATTTACGATAACCTGATGATTGAAGCCAATATCATTCACTCTTCGTGGAAACATGGTGTGACCAAACTTCTTTTCTTAGGCAGTTCGTGCATCTATCCAAAATTGGCACCTCAGCCCATCAAAGAGGAGTATTTACTGAATGGATATTTAGAACCGACCAACGAAGCGTATGCCATTGCTAAAATTGCGGGCATTGAGTTGTGTAAATTTTATCGTCGTCAGTATGGTGTGAATTTTATTTCGGCCATGCCAACCAATCTTTATGGCATCAACGACAATTTTAATTTAGAGACCTCGCATGTGATGCCTGCACTTATCCGCAAGTTTCACGAAGCTAAATTGGAGAATAAATCCGAAGTGGTAATGTGGGGAAGTGGAACACCGTTGCGTGAGTTCCTTTTTGTGGACGATTTGGCAGATGCTTTAGTACATCTAATGTTGCACTACAACGACGATTCGCACGTGAATGTGGGCACAGGCGAAGATATTACCATCAAAGACTTAGCATTATTGGTAAAAAAGACCGTTGGATTTACCGGAGAAATTGTTCACGACTTGAGCAAACCCGACGGCACTCCAAGAAAACTACTCGATGTATCGTTGTTACACTCCACAGGTTGGAAACATAACATAGATTTACCAGCGGGCGTGAAAACAGTTTATGAGTGGTATCAGGCCAACAGCAAGCTTTTTAAGTAAACAAAATTTACTATGAGAGAGAAAATTCTCGAAATCATAAAAAATGACCGATTTGCTTCTGCCAACGGAATTGCGTTGATAGAAGCTGAATCGGGATATGCCCATGCACAAATGAACATTACCGACAACCATCTAAATGGCGTCGGCATGATTCAGGGAGGCGCTATGTTTACTCTGGCAGACTTTGCTTTTGCTGCCGCTTCGAACCTTTCGGGCAATATTACGGTAAGCATCCAAGCAAACATCTCCTTTTTAAAAGCCGCCAAAGGGAATATTCTAAATGCAAAAGCAACCGAAATTTCAAAAAGCAAAAAACTGTGCAACTACACTGTCGACTTATTTGACGAAGAAGAGAACTTGGTCGCTAAGTTTCACACAACCGGTTATTTTAAGGGAGAATATTGAGAAAACCGAATAAAAATAGACCAGCTCCACAAATTAACAAATCAAATTAGTGACTTTTTAACAAAAGTTTATTATATTTGCGAAAAAAAAAATAGATTTAAAAAATCATCATTATGAGAACAAAACATTTCATCTTCGTATTCGCAATGATCTCAAGTATGACTTTAATCGGTCAGTCAAAGAATTATTTTCCCAATTTAACGAGAACTGCTATCGACACCTCATTCGGCATATTTTTCAATTATGACAAAGATTTCACTCGTTTTATCAACAAACCTTGCCATGAGTTAGACAAGAAAGATCCTCATTTTTGCGATAGAGATTCTGTCCCAGTTGAGTCGACCGTGGTTGCAAAATTCAAAAATAGCATTGTAAAAGATAGTATCACCATCGTTTACTCCGAAGGATTCAGTGCTGACCCTGGATTTATCGTCACCAATAAAAAAGGTAAAACAATTGGCAGTTTTTCTTGCTTGGAATTCTACATCAACGGGTTAGGAACAATTTACACATCGGGTCATGTAAATAACATGTATGACCGCAGAAGAAAATTCCAACTAAAAAGTGACACCATTTTAGAAATCGTTCAACCGTATAACTATGTTGGCGTAAAGGGTAAAACGCTCAAAGCAATCACATTATACAAAGACAAAGTGGGAACCGACGTAATAGCTCAACTTCCAAAAGATTATGAAATTGAAATCCTTTTGGGCGATGGCAAGACAGAGGACTATGCTGCCGACAGCTATTTCTTAGTAAAAACTGATTTTGGTCTAGTAGGTTGGCTAAGATTAACAAACGAGGATCAGTTTGGAGCAGTGCTGAAAGAGCTGTTTTTTGCTGGAGATTGATGTGATTAGACTTTTTAGAACCACCCAGTTCTACAAAACATTTAATAGTATTTGAAAATGGAGATTACAAATTGTGATCTCCATTTTTTTCGAGGTATTACAAATTATAATTCCTATATCAATTGCATCAACATTTTAAGAAAATAACCAACCAGATGACTATTTTCAACTTCATTATTAAATAGTTTAATATTTTTGGTTTTTTCAAATTAAGTTTGTAGATTTGATGTAATAATGATACAAGGTCAAGTAACCACGTGAATAAATCAACAATTACCGTACAACAATTAATCATCAACAAATTGAAAATCAATTATTTAAAATAAAATAAAATAAAAAAAAAAAAAAAACCCTACGGAGTACGCAGGGTTAAAGGATGCCCTTTTTCGAGGACACAAATCCTACGGCTTAAAGCCTTGTTGTGATTTGTCTTTCATTGCAAAAGTATAATAAATTATTTAAACTACAACATAAATATGAAAAAAATAGGTATTGATTTAGGAAGTTCTTCTCTTGGTTGGGTTATAACTGAAGATGGAGAAATAATAAAAAAAGGGATTGTCCGGTTTAACACAGGAATGAAAAAAGGGCAATCGGGAGGATATGTATCACCCACAAGGGAGCGAAGAGAGGCTAGATCTAAGCGT
Organism: Bacteroidales bacterium; assembly: GCA_038240835.1. Classification (GTDB taxonomy): domain Bacteria; phylum Bacteroidota; class Bacteroidia; order Bacteroidales; family WCHB1-69; genus JBAXTE01. Next base: position 5,277 of record JBBRGJ010000099.1, read on the forward strand.
AACCTAATACGTGCAAGAAAATATAGAAAATGGGAATTATTAGAAACACTTGTTGAAAATGATTTTTTGCCTTTGAATAGAAATGAACTTGAAATTTGGAGTAAATACAAGAAAGGAATAGTTCGAAAATTTCCTGAAAATGAAAAATTCTTAAAATGGCTTGCATGCGATTTTACGTACGAAGGGGGCAAAAAATATAAAAACCCTTATGATTTAAGAGTAGATGCTTTAGAAAATAAATTATCAAAGCATGAATTTGGAAGAGCATTGTATCATTTAATTCAACGCAGAGGATATAAAGACATTGGGGAATCTGACAGTGAAACCGAAAAACAAATTAACCGAAGAGGTGAAAGTGGTTTTCAAGAAGCATTAAAAGAAAATGATCATATAATTTCTAAAGCATTATTGTATGAGTTTTTAAATAAAAACAAACGAGCAAGAAATCAATACCCATACAGAGACGAATACAATTATGAACTAGAAGTGCTATGCAAATCACAAGGATATAATGTATCCAAACACGACAACAAAAATGGGACTTATCATGACTCTTTTGTTCAAAAACTTTGGAAATCTATTATTTGGCAAAGAGATTTAAGAAGCCAAAAAGGGAATATTGGTAAATGCACATTAGATCCCAAAAAAACTAGGTGTCCAATTTCTCATCCGATTTTTGAAATCTTCAGGGCTTGGAGTTTTATTAATACAATTAAATTCTTTGATGAAAACAATAAAAAACAATCCATTTCTCAAGATGTTAAAAATAAATTGTTCGAGTTCATTTTAAAAAAAGATAAAAATTTCAAATTTGAAGAAATAAGAAACTTCTTAGATAAGCAATTTCAATCAAATATAAAATATAATTACCCTATTGATAAAGATGGGAAATACGATACTTCTGTTTCTGGAATGCCTATTTGCAAAGGATTAATTGACGTTTTTGGAGAAAAAGCACGAATAACACTTAATATTATAGAAAACCAAAACGTAACACAAAAAGACAAATGTGGTGGGTTTGGTAATACCTCAAAAGTTATAAACAATTATTCAATTTTTGACCTATGGCATATCCTTTTTGTTTTTGATAAAAAAACAGCGAAAGATAAGAATTACTTGTCAATATTTGCTAAAGAAAAACTGAATATTACAGATGAAAAGAAAATTGACAAATTTGTAAAAATGAAAGAAAAAATCGCACAAGGATATGCAGACTTGAGCATGAATGTAATGTGTAAGATTATACCTTTTTTGAAAGAAGGTCATTTATATGATGAAGCAGTTGTGTTAGCAAAGATGCCAGAAGTTATTAATGAAAATTGGGAGACTGAAAAAGATAAAATACTCAACATTTCAAAAGAAGCTAATAAACTTTATAAATGGGACAAAATGATTATTCGAATTACGAATAATTTAATTGATAAATATAAATCAGATAAATATTTTGCTGTCAATGATTTATCATATACTATACAACCAAGTGATTTGTTAGAAATAAAAAAAGCTTGTATAGGTTTTTGGGGCAATGATTTGTGGCAGAAGAGAGAAGATCAAGATGATATTATTAAAGACGTAAAACAAAAGTATCAGGAATTTTTCAATGATAAAACACGTAATTATAGAGGAGTACCTACTCTTACTGATATTTTTATAAACAAACTAAAGGGACTAAATATTAATTTAGACGCAAAGCAACTTTACCACCATTCAAACACAGAAAACATTTATTTAAAAAAATGCAAAACCGACATAGAAACCGACAGACCTATACTACCGAAAGCTAAAAATAGATTCGGGTTTGATGTTGACATTTTACCTGATGCAGGAATTGACAGCATTAAAAATCCAATGTTTAATAAGTCGATGAGTATTCTACGGAGGTTGATAAATGAATTAATAAAAGAAGGTATTATTGATAACGAAACAGAAATTGTTGTTGAAGTTGCTCGTGAATTAAACGACAACAATAAACGAATTGCCATAGAACGTTACCAGAATGAACGTAAAAATAATCGAGATAAATATCGCGAATTTTTGACTGAATTTAAGACGAGAGAAAATTCTGGATTAAATGTAGAAGAAAGCATTCCAACGTTGGAACTTTGGACGGAACAGATATTTGAAGAATCAATTGATGATAATGGGGAAAAGATAAATAACAATAACCGTCTTGAAATTCTCAGAGAGAAAGATGCCATCAAACGCTATGAACTTTGGACAGAACAAAAAGGCCAATGTATGTACACCGGTAAAATGATTTCGTTAAGTAATTTATTTTCTCAAGAAATTGACATAGAACATACAATACCTCGCAGTATGCTGCCTGACAATACTATGGCTAATCAAACGGTTTGTTATGCGTGGTATAACCGAGATAAAAAGAAAAACCAAATGCCTAAACAATGTGATAATTATGACCAAGATAAAGTTGGGTGGGGAACAAGTATTAAACCAAGGCTGGATAATTGGATAAAATTAAGAGATAATTATAAAAAGGGTTACGAGATACGACAAAAAGTTAGTGGAAATGAAGATGAAATTGTAAAAGACAAACGAATACAAGAAAAGCATTACTTCAAAATGCATTATGATTATTGGAAGGATAAAGTAGAACGATTTGAAGCAAAAGACATTAAAGACAGTTGGGCAAGAAGGCAGTTGGTTGACACTCAAATGGTGAGTAAATATGCAAGAGAATTTTTGAAAACATACTTTATGAAAGTTGCCGTCCAAAAAGGGACAGTAACAGCTACATTTAGGAAAATCTTTGGTTTTCAAGAAGAAGAAGAAATCAAAAGTCGAAACAAACATACGCATCACGCTATAGATGCTTTGGTTTTGACACTCATTCCAACAAACAGCACTCATAGAGAAAGAATTATAAAAGAATATTTCAAAGCCATTGAAATTAATGACAAAGACAAAATAAAAGAGATTCAAAGAACTGAAATACCTCAAAGTTTTAATGTTCAAAAATTTATCAATGAAATTGAAAATTCAACTTTGATTTATAATTATGAAAATGATAGAGTTATCAAGCAAACACGTAAAATTGTTCGGAAAAGGGGGAAACGGCAATACCTAAAAGATAAAAAAGGAAATTTTATTTTAGATAATGATGGACAGAAAATTTTACTGATTGCTCGGGGTGATACTGTAAGAAGTGAATTATACGCTCAAACGTATTTAGGTAAAATAAAAGACGTTGAACGAGATAAATATGAAAAGGAAATTAATATAAGAAAATTAAATCTTAGCATAAACGTCAATGGTTTTGCGAAAAGAGAGGGTGATAATTGGAAATTTAAGACTGGAAAGGATGAATATTGTTTTGTAAAACGTGAAAATATTGACAAAGTAAAAACTTCCGATAGTTTAATATTATCTATTATTGACCCTGTTATTAGAGAATTGGTTAGAGTGCAGAAAAATAATGCAGAAATCAAAGATTACCAAGGAAACAATATTCGTCATGTGCGGATAAAGACAAAAGGAGGAAAAGAAGTAAAAGATCGTCTAAATTATCTTTCGAAGCACGATTACAAAAACAAGTTCTATTCAGAAGCAGGGTCAATTCCTTATTCAATTTTACTCCAAAAATTTAATAAGGATGGAGTAAAACGAGAAATGATTCCGATTGCTTCGTTTGAAATTGCAAAGATGTACAAAAAGGCAGGCGTCTTTGATATTGAAAAATATATATTGGATTTTCAGCCCGAATATAAGGTTTGGAAAAAAGAACTACTAAAAGTTGGACAAAAAGTTCTTGTTCTTAAAGAAGATAATGAATATGAGGAACGACATGATGTTACTTTTCAAAAAAACAGACTGTATGTAATTACAAAATTTTCAGAAGGCAGTATTTGGCTTAAACACCATTTAGAAGCAACCAAAGATGAAGATATTGATATGTTAGCAAAAACTAAAAAAGACAAAATTATTAGCCTTATTGAAAAGGAATTGGGATTGCTCGAAATCAAAGAAGATGAGTCTATCTTAAATATTAGTGCCCGTAAAAATGATTTTGAAGATAGAAAATATAAGTTTACCAGTTTATCCAATTTTAGATTTAGTCGACTAGTCCAACTTATTGGCATTGAAAAAACACAAGAAATTAAAAAGAAATTAGACATTTACAAAAAACAATCTTCTTTCCTTGAAATAGAAGGCGAGACCCCTTTATTGAAAATGTCAAAAGAAAATTGGAACTTCCTTCTTGAAGGTAAAGACTTTGAAATGAATATAGGCGGAACGATTAAATTTAAAAAGACATTGCATTAAACTAAAAATAGACCGATTAGGAAACATTTCAGTATAAAGTCTCGTTAATAATAAACTGTACATTAAAAAATAAGTTATGTTTTTTCAATCATTATACGAAAAATTACCCAAAATTGCCGAAGAAGAAACAAGATCAATCATTTTGTTTGAAGACAATGAATATGGTCTTCCCGCCGATGAATATATGTTTATTGAGATGTATTGCGGAACAAAAAAATGCGATTGTCGAAGAGCTATGTTTACCGTAATTTCGGCAAAAAATCAACAAACCGAAGCAATCATAAATTGGGGATGGGAAACAAGAGATTTTTACAAAAAGTGGATAGGAATGTACGACAAAGAGTTAATTACAGAGATGATTGGACCATCCTTAAATATGAGTGGTGAGCAATCGGATAATGCACCAAAAGTATTGCAACTATTTATTGATGTTTTGATGAAAGATATAGATTATTGCAATAGAGTGAAGAGGCATTACCAAACATTCAAGAAAACGAAATAGGGTTTAATAAAGCAAACACGATGAATTTCGAAACAGGGCACTTATATCACGTATATAATCAAGGAAACAATCGGCAGAAGATTTTCTTTAAGCAGGAAAATTATTTATTTTTTCTTCAAAAGATAAAAACTCATATTTTGCCATTCGCAGATGTGTTAGCGTTTTGTTTGATGCCGAACCATTTTCATCTGTTGGTGCATGTGCATTCGGTTGTGTATATTAGTCGGAGTGCGACTTTGAGTTGCGTTCCGACTAATATACCGACTACTCAGTCACTAAACCAATCAATAGGAATAATGTTAGCATCATACACCCGCGCAATTCATAAGCAGGAAGATTTTTCGGGTTCCCTTTTTCGCCAAAAAACCAAAGCCATTTGTTTAACTAAAAACGACGACATTACGCCATCCTATTTTAATACTGCTTTTGGAACAATAATAAATATAAATACTCCTGAAAATCAATATCCTAAAATTTGTTTTGATTACATTCATAATAACCCATTGAAGGCAGGATTGGTGAAAAATTCTAAAGATTGGGCGTTTTCTTCTCTTGCGGAATACAATGGGAAGGAGAAACATGGAATAATAAACGCAGATAAAGCAAAAGAATATGGGTTTATTTGATTAATGTCAAATTTCTAAACCACTAAATACCTTAAGCTTATGATAAAACGTACATTGTACTTTGGAAATCCTACCTATTTGTCGGTGAAAGACAAACAGCTGGCTGTAAAATTATTAGAAAGCCAAGAGACGAAAATGATTCCGCTTGAAGATATCGGAATGGTGGTGTTGGATCACTGGCAAATAAGCTGTACTCAAAAAGTATTTGAAAGTTTGTTGGAAAACAATGCGGCATTGATTACCTGCGACGCCTCGCACATGCCACAAGGAATGATGCTCAACTTGAGTGGGAACACCTTGCAATCTGAGCGTTTCAGAATACAGATAGAAGCTAGCGAGCCGCTAAAAAAACGCTTATGGCAACAAACGGTGGAGTGCAAAATACACAATCAGGCAATGGTGCTCAAACAAAGGGGCGTAAATGTAGAAAACATGCTCTATTGGGAATCGTGTGTAAAAAGTGGCGATGGCGACAACCATGAAGCCAGAGCGGCAGCATATTATTGGCGAAATATTTTTGACAAAATTCCAGATTTTTTAAGAGGCCAGAACGAAGATCCACCCAACAATCTTTTAAATTACGGATACTCAATTCTGAGGGCAATAGTGGCTCGAGCATTGGTTTCGAGCGGAATGTTGCCTACCTTAGGAATTCATCATCGCAATAAATACAACGCCTATTGCCTTGCGGACGACATTATGGAACCCTATCGACCTTATGTAGATAAAGTAATATGTGAAATTGTAGACGAGGGTGGAAGTTTTGAATTGACCAAGGAGTTAAAAGCGCGTTTACTATCAATTCCGGTGTTGGATATTCAAATTGGAGGAAACAAAAGTCCTCTCATGGTTGGAGTTTCGCAGACCACGGCTTCTTTGTATCGATGCTTTGAGGGTGAATCTAGAAAAATTTTATATCCAGAAATAGAGTGATAAAATTTTTCCAGAAAAATTAGCAACTTTATTGCCAACGAAATAAATAGAGACATGAGTTTTGAACGATTAAATGCGTATCAGATTATGTGGGTGTTAATATTTTTCGATTTACCAACCGAGACCAAAAAGGAGCGGAAGATTTATGCCCAGTTTCGCAAAGAGCTTTTAAAAGATGGCTTTGCGATGTTTCAGTTTTCCATTTATATGCGCCACTGTCCGAGCAGAGACAATGCCGATGTGCATATAAAGCGGATAAAATCAAGATTGCCCGAAATGGGGCACGTTGGGATTTTGTGCATTACCGATAAACAGTTTGGATGCATGGAAATATTTCGAGGGACCAAACCCGAGCCAACAAAAGCGCCATCGCAACAGTTGGAGTTATTTTAGTTTCGGCAAAACGTAAACATCTCGATGCAAATATGTAGAAACATAAAAACCGTTCGATGAACGGTTTTTATTGTCGATAAACAATTCTTTTTTTAATCCTAATTTCATCGACAAACAACTACTATTCAGAGAGTTAACCTAAGGTATGTTGTTTATCAGTAATTCAAAGATACAATTTAAAAGCAAATCACAACATAATCATAAGCTTTCATTACTTTGCTGAGTTGTTTATCAGTAATTCAAAGATACAATTTAAAAGCAAATCACAACCATTTAGGCTTTTCAGTCCGATGCTTACAAGTTGTTTATCAGTAATTCAAAGATACAATTTAAAAGCAAATCACAACCGTAAAGCCGTAGCCCATATAGTTAGATCTGTTGTTTATCAGTAATTCAAAGATACAATTTAAAAGCAAATCACAACGGGAGGT
>JBBRGJ010000100.1:0-12345 GCA_038240835.1 Bacteroidales bacterium
TTTCGAGAAGTTCCACGATTGTTTTGGATTTGTTCATCACAATTTCGGCTTCACTTTTCTTCTTTTTGCCAATGCACCAAGCAATGTAACCGTATTGAAAATTGACTAAATCTAAGTTCTCTTTATTGGTCCTTGCAGGCTTTGCAGCAAGCGAATCCATCGAGTATTTCCATTTATACATGTTGCCACTTGCGTAAGCGGAGTAAATCGATTTATTGTTTTGTCCTGTAAGAACAAGGGTGAATAAACTGAATAAAATTAAGAATATATATTTCGTTCTTTCCATGTGTATTGTCTGTTTTTTTTAGTTAAAATGCTTTTTATCATTACCTGTATTAAGAAAATTAAGTGAACAGGAAGTAGAAAAACATTAAAAAGGATGTTTTGTTTACTGGTCCACGAATAGAGGATTTGTATAAGAACGAGCGTTCCTAAGTATATGGGCAAATAGTTTGGCAGTGAGAGTAGTACGGGAATAAATCCAAATGTGGCCACTATCCAAAATAGGAAAGCTAATACGGGTTGGTTGCCAAAAAACATAAAGACATTTTTAGCAAACCCGTTGATTGCCTCGTGGTAACTCGAGTACATTCTGCATTGGATTCGCCCATCGCCTGTTGTACAAGCCATTTTTATGCTTTCTCTCTTGAAGTGTCTCGATATGGCGATGTCTTCGATGGCGGATGATTTAAAGAGCTCGTGGGGTTGAATGTCTTTGTAAACAAGGGCATTAAATAGCATAAACTGACCATTGGCCGCCGAATGAGATGAAAAAGGGGATATTCGGACGAAAATCAGTGGCAAAAGGGTTAAAAGAATGTAGTTCATGATTGGAACTGACACTTTTTCGCCCATTGTTTTTTGTATTTGAGTCGGAAAAATGGAGAGTAACCCCAATTTGTATCTTTTTAAATAAGAGACTGCGTCTTTGATTATATCGCCATGAATCCGCACATCGGCATCTAAAAATAGGTAATAACTGCCTTTTGCATGCTGCGCTAATTGGTGACAAGCATGGTTTTTTCCTAACCAACCTTTGGGCAACCCATTTGATGAAATTAATTTTATTCGCTGATCTACTTCGGCACAACTGTTTACAATATTGGCCGTATCATCGGTGGATTGGTCGTCGAAAACAATTATTTCTAGATTGCTATTTTCAATTTTTTGCAAATCGTTGAGAAGTAAATGAATGTTCTGCTCTTCGTTGCGAGCAGGAATCAACACCGAAATATGTTCGTTGGAAGGTGTAAGCGCTTTTCGAATTCGTTGACGGAAAATTGTGTTCAATAGAACATTTGCCAGCTGAAAAGCCACAAATCCAATGGATATATATGCCAGGTATTGAATCATGATTTCTTCGCTTTTTGTATTTCTAAACTCTTGTTGTAGAAATTATTATATTCAGTTTCCACAGAACTTCCCTTTAAACTTTTTGCGGGAAAGGATTGAATATACATGCAAAGATTTGGTTTTGGGTTGGAGAAATAGTCCACCATATTGGCCACAAAAAGCACTTGCACCTCTTCTGGAGATTGTTCGATAATTCGTTGAATCCCTTTTTCAAATTGCATGGAGTTGTTGTAGAGTGAATTTATCTCACCTTGTGGGAACATAAACACCATGTTTTGTGAGTTTTGCAATAATTCTGTGGTATAATTAATACTTTCAACAATGCTCCGTGATCTCTTTTTTACCGAATAACCGCCCGTATATCGAAAATACCAATGTTTTTTCAACTGATCTTCCAACATCATAAAATGGAATTTTCGGTGAAGTATTTTTAAGTTCAAGTGGATCAGCCAAAATCCATCCCACCAGCTCACATGATTTGCAATTACAAGCACCGGTTTTCCGGCATCGGCAAACTCTCCCTCAATGTGTGTTGAGTTAAAATTTCGCTTAAGCAAATAGCGGGTAAGTGCTTTAAAAAGAGGATATATTACCGGATGGTGTTTTGCTTTTATCATGCGATTATTTTAGAATAAGCATTAAGAAAAATAAAAACACAAACTGACAAAGGAGCAGTATTTTAGACAAAGGATTTTCTGTGTTTATTTTGAACAGGGTCAATAATCCTGCAAACACTAGTGCAATGCCATACCAGGCGATAAAATTACTTATAGGTACCGATGTTTCGTGCCAACTCCACATGTCCATTTTGGGCGCGACTTGTTCAAGGACAAAATCGTAAATAAGCATTGCCAAAGGAGCAAGTACCACGATCAATAATTTATTTATTTTAAAGCTATTCAACACAGAAACACTCGCATAGGTCAAAAATAACCAGTTGACACCAATGAGTAGGGGAGTTTCAAATAGTTTTAACCCGAGCCCACTTCCGTATTGGTAGTCGCCAAAGATAAGTCCAGTATTTACACCAAGTACTTCAATTAAAAATCCAAATACAAAGATTAATACAAAGATGATAACATCACTTATGGAATATTTTTTATGATAAATAGCAAGCAGATATACATTTAATAGGAGTGCAAATGGAGTGATGGTGATAAAAACATCTTTGGTAAATGGAATTAAAAACCCCAATGTGCCGACGATGTAAAAAATGACCACAAACTTTTTCACTTCAAATACAGAGATTCTATTTTTTGGATATAAGTTCATATTAAACGGCTCGTAGTTTTGTACTTGTGTTATTGATTATGCTCAATCCATAAAAGTTTTGATGTGTCAAATCCATAATCTTGTGCAATTTTAAGATAATCAGATTTTACGCTTTCGGGAATCGTTTTTTCGCGAGATAAAATCCACAAATAGTCAAAACTGGATCCAGCCACTAACGAGTATTTGTAATCCTTGTCGATGGCGATTACATTATATCCTGCGTAAAAGGGTCCAAAAAAGGAGACTTTGAGCATGGCAACGGTGTCGCTTTCTGCAAACTTAGCTTTTCCAGTGGCTTCTTTCCACTCTTTTTTCTCGTAATTATAACCTCGATTCAACACCTTTATTTTGCCATCATCACGCAGGGTATATTCAGCAGTGGTATTGTTCAGCCCTCTTTCAAATCTGAAATCGAAGCGGGCAATTTCATACCATTTTCCTAAATATTTATCTTTTTGAAATGGAGATACTGCACGAACTCCTTTGGGAATGTTGGTGCACGAAAAAAATAGTAGTACCATAGCTGTAAGTATTATGTATTTATAACTGTTTTTGTTCATATAGCTTATATTTTAAGATTGATTGTCAAAAGTATTTAAAACTCGTTCAATAATTTGTTTAAACCAAACGGTATAATCGGTAGGAGCTTTTTGTATTTGCTCTAAAATTGAATCAATTTCAACATATTTGTATTCACAAACCTCTTCGGGTTCAGGTGTGGGCAAAACATCAGAAAATCCTACGAAAACATGGTCGAGTTCGTGTTCTGTCAATCCATGTTCGAGTTCTTCTTTGTAAATAAAATCAAAGATTTTGGTTAATGTAGTTGCTTCGATGCCCATCTCTTCTTTCAGTCTTCGGATTGAAGCTTGTTCATTGGTTTCGCCCATCCGTGGGTGCGTACAAGCAGTATTTGTCCACAAACCTGGCGAGTGATATTTGCTCAGTGCTCGGCGTTGTAGTAACAACTGATTGTTGGAGTTAAATATAAACACCGATACTGCGCGGTGGAGTTCCGCCTTTTCGTGGGCTTCCTGTTTCTCCATCTCTCCAATCGCACGATTGTTAGCATCTACTAATATGACCTTTTCCATGACTAAATAAGTTTCGTTTTGTACATAAAAAACCCCTTTGCGATGAGCAAGTATTTCTTAAAATTAGATATTCGCGCTCTGCTCGAAAGCACCTTTTCGGGCGAAGTGCGTTTGATTTTTTTGAATAAAGCGAGGTAATAATAATAGGCTAAAGCCACCGAAAGTTTTGATTTTCCGGGCAACTGCTTAACGCCTATCCAAGCTTCGTTAAAATCATCTTCTATCGATTTTTCAATCAGCTGTTTGCTTTGAAAATCAAATGGTTTATTCGATAATTCAGGAAAATAACTTCTGCCCAAATCTTGCATATCCTCTTTTAAGTCGCGAATAAAGTTCACTTTCTGAAAAGCAGAACCTAGTTTCTGAGCCGAAGATTCTAATTTTTCATATAGCGATGGCCGACCTGTGCAGAATATTTGCAAACACATCAATCCTACCACATCGGCAGACCCATAGATGTAATGATTCAGTTCGGTGGAGTTGTGAAAATCACTCTTTGTGAGGTCGGATTTCATGCTATCCATAAACGACTGAATGTGAGCTCTATTAATCTTATGTTTGTTTACAGTATCCACAAATGCCATCAATATGGGATTGGTGCTTATGTTATTCTCGAGTGCATAGTGTAAATCTTCATTTAATTTTTGAAGCAAAAAAGCCTTATCGAAATCATGAAAACTATCTACGATTTCATCCGCCAAGCGAACAAAGCCATACACAGCATAAATAGCAAGGCGTTTCTCTTTTTCTAAAAATGAAGTGGCAAGCGAAAAAGAGGTACTGTACTCTTTTGTAATCAGTTTAGAAACTTTGTAGCTATTGTCGATAAAAAAACCAACACTCATAAATAATATATTTTTTTCTTTTTACTCATCTATTTGTTATTTCTATAACAGATAAAGGGCTCAAATTGTTTAATTCTTTTTTGACTAATTATTGAGCTGCCTGTGAGTAATTCACAAAGATTCCACAAATGAGAATTAACAATTCGGAGACAAATTGGATGTATGATGCTTAAAAGAGAAAAAATTTGATGGATTATTTGTTAATCCATTCCGCTTTGTACTCAGCAACTGCTTTTTGGATAAGTGCAAAGTTTTTTTCGGTAGATGCAAGAATATCAGTATAGTACAATGTCCGGGTGCAGTTGTGTTTTTTCATGCTGTACACATAAGAGTTTATGCCTCTTAGTGTGTCAAAACTGACTTCTTCGGCCATTAAGTTGCCGAAATTGTCAAAGATATAAACGTATTTGTATCCTTTTTCCTCCAATAGCGTGTATAGTTCGCTGAAACCCACTTCTTGGAAATCTTCTTTTACCTCGTTTTCCCAGAATAAGATAGGTTGTGATTTTGTCAATAGCTCTTCGGCGGATTTAATCACATCAAAATCAAATCCATCTGTATCCACTTTTAGTAAAATAACATTAGAGAGATCATCAATTACTTTGTCTAAAGCAACATGTGTGGTAGAATCAGTTGCATCTGTCATGTGCAGACTGGCGGTGGCCACTGTGTGATCTAAAGAGCCTGCTAATGAACCTGTTCCAATTAGTTTTTTAATTGTTTTGATGCGTGAAAAGTCAGCAGGGTCGAGGCGGTTTAGATTTCTTTCTAAATATGGAAAAAATGTATCGGAGGGTTCGATGCAAATAAATGGATTTTTGCAATTCTGCATCATGGCAATGGTTGTGTCGCCAATGTTAGCGCCAATGTCAATGATTGGTTGGTCGCAACTGATGTTTTTGGCCAAAACGGGTAAAAAGCGATCGTAGAGTTTGAACGTTTTTTGATAATTTGGCAATGTGAAATTCTGTGGAATTTCTATCTCGTATTTTCCTAAAATATATCTACTTTTGAATTTTCCCATCAATCGTTGATAAGCAATCGTAACTACGGGTGGTATAAAATGGTTGATGTTCATTCTTGTTTGATGATTTAAATAGATTTTGAGTTGCTAACGGATACAAAGATACAAAACGTTCGTTTAAATAACAAAAAAAGTAAAATTCAGAAGAAATGTAACGTTATAAATGTTTGCAAATTAAGGTTTTGAGAAATTTAAAATTCTATTTTCTTCTACTGGCAATCAAATGATAGAATGTTAGTAAGGGATGTTTAATCAACATTCGGGGCCCAGAATATCGCATCACTTTTCTGATTTGTGTTCTCATTTCGGGTTTGTAACAGTGTATTTCGCATTGGGCACACACTGGTTTGTTTTCTCCAAAAGTGCATTGTATTATTTTTTGACTTGCATAATCGTACAACGCTTCACACTCCGCGCATCTTTGATTGCCGTGATGTTTTTTGCAATATAGATCAATCATTTTGCCAACGGTAATCTTCTCTCTGTTCTGCTTTTTGCTGTTGGAATCCATATTTATAATCGTTTTGTCTCTTTGTGTGATTTGCGGGACAAATTTACGAATAAGAATCCGAAATTATTTGCATCAAAGATTAAAGAGAGCAATTTTTAAATATAATATGGGTTCTCCTTAAATCCGCAAGATAAATATCATTATAACATGTTCCAATTTTTCCTATTTATCTTTTCCATCTGTGAGCCACTCTAAGGTGAGTTTCACGAATACATTTTCTCGGTAATCATCTTTTTCGAAAAACAGACCAATGTCTCCGTTTTTCAAAACCGTCATGGACGAGTAGGCGGAACCTTTGGCATAGATGGTTTTTCCATCGGTCCACGTTTTTCCTTCGTCGTAACTTATTCGAATGGTCATATTTGTGCGGCTATCTTTTGTTTTAGCATTTGAAAACAGGAGCCTATTTTTCTTTGCGCCATCTTTGGTGGAGGAATATCTGATAATACTCGCATTGCAACTGGAATCTATTAAAGCTGAATCTGTTCTGGAAATCCACGTTTTACCAGCATCGCTGGATGTGTGAACAAATCTATATCCATTGCCATTCACACGACTATTCACCATCCAAGTTCCATTCGCTAATTCTAAAATTTTAGATTCATCACCTGGGACAATTGGGGTGTCTATCAAAGTCCAACTTTCGCCATGGTTGTCGCTACTAAAAAGGAAAAGTCCATTTTTTAAATTTACCAATGTATGCACTAATTTCCCACTTTTGGTTTGAATTCCACGTCCAGAAGTGATGAACTTAAAGTCGTGATGCCATTCAGGTTTGCTTATTTGTGAGGTAATATCGCTCGGAATATTCCAAGTTTTTCCGTTATCATCACTCTTGGTTACTTTCAAATAATAGACATCTTTTTCGAGGTCTAAATCCATATAATTAAAAAACATAAAAATAGTTCCCGTTACTTTATCCACAATCATAGATGGATCGGACGCCGATTTACCCAAGGGATAATCCACCACCGTTTCAATTTCCGACCATGTATCGCCATTATCCGCACTCCGACGAATCACAATGTTGATGTTGTTGTTCCACTTCAAATCCCCACACGAAGGCACTCTTTGGTCGATGGCCACAACTAAGTCGCCATTTGGAGCCGTTACAATGGCCGGAATTCTATAACACGCAAATCCATCACCTGGTTTAGAACTGAATAAGTTTTTAAAATCTGGCGTTTTTTGGTCCGTTTGCATTTCCTCTTTCTGCGCAAAACTCGAGAAAGAGAGGATAGAAAGAAGAAGGATAAAGAGCGTTTTCATTTTAATGGTTTTATTTGATTTTTTAATACTATAAATATAATCAATAATTACTTTACTTTTCTTGTTTGCTTTGTTGTTGATTATTTAGGTCAAACCAAACTTATCTATATCTACTCTTTTCTTAATTTCATTCGATTCAAATCCGAAGTGAATCTCCTCAATCTATTCCGCCATATTTACTATTGGAATATTGGTTTTTATCAGTTTAGGAGTATTTGCACTCTTGCGTTTGTAGACTGGGGTTGCTTCAAATTGTTTTTCAAAAACCACTTTATAGGTGCAAGTTTCAAAAACGGTTGTAAATTTCACATTTACATCAATCGGCGTAATCACGCTTTCGTTAAGGAGGCATAAGTAAAGTTTGTCAGAATCAAAATTCTTATTTTTGCCATACGAAACCACGCCTTTTCCCTGTTCGATGGGTTTGATCTCTTTTTGTTTCAGAAAAAGCTGTGCATCCAGACTATCGGCAACAAAATAATAACTGACATTCTTTCCTTTTGAAGGGACAATAAATGTTGGAATAACCCCCACGGCAAATCCTAATAAAGGGTTCACAAACATCGACAAAAGTGCGCCTCCCAACTTTCCGGCAGCTTTTACAGTGCCATGCCAGCTCTCTTCTGCTTCCTGCCCTACACCAATCCAATACACCCATTCTAAGGGTTTCTTTTCATAAAGTTGGGATTTTACCTCTTCGCCAATTTTAATTTCAATCACGGTTCTGTTTTTCTTCAAAAATGGAATGGCAGCCTCTAAGCGGATGTTTTTATCGATGTTTAGCTCGTCTTCATGTTTGCAGGTGTCCAACACCTCTTTCGAAACATCAAACCAAGTGGTATCGTAACGCACAATTTTATCCGATGCGCGAATATCATACACTAATTCGACTTGCTCCGTCCAAAGCGGATTTGTGTCAAACGTATTGAATTTATCCATCGAGGGTTTCCGAAAAACATTCAGATGGAAGTTCCGAGGGAAAATGCAGCTGTTTTTGAATAAAAAAGAGTAAACAGCGGTATGAGGGACGGTAAACGTGCCATTTTGGAGACTCGATAATTTGTTTATTTGATAAACAGCAGCTCCATTAAACAATGACATTTCAAATAGTGCAATCTTCTTCCCATGCGACTCTTCAAAATCGAAAGAGATGACATCCCCTTGGTGAAAACTCAAAAAAATGGTCTCCGTTGAAAGTCCTTTGACTTTAAAATCTTTGCTCATCACCCGAATATTGTCGGTGCTAAATAACGAAAATGAGTTCAATAGGAAAACTAAACTAATTCCAAAACGAAACAATCTATTCATCAGTATAAAGTTAAATGGGTTTTTATTCCCGATTGTAAAATATATTATCTGACAAATTTAAGGATAATTCATTTGATTCGAATGGTTTTTTAATTATTGAATTCAGATTTAAGTAATACGATCAAAATATTAAAAAAAAATCTTAAGTTTCTACTTTTTTTTGAAATGGGAGGTCTCCTTAGCGGATGATGAACTCTATTTCCCTTTGGATGGAATAATCAGCGTATCGCCAATTTTGATGTTTGCAGAGGGGAGATTATTGGCTTTTTTGAGGGATGCAATCGAACAACGATATTTTTTAGCAATGTTGGTTAACGTATCGCCTTTTTTAACGGTGTGTGTAATGGTTTTGGGATTTTTAGTGGGTGGATCAATTGCTTTTTTGCCTGAAAATGCGGTCATCTGGTTCTCTATTTCTGCTTGCAAATCTTCGGTATTTACCGATTTTGATTTGGTTTTGTTGTATGCTTCCAAAAAAGCCAAACTCAACATATTTCCCTGCAATTGGTAGCCAGATTTAAAAAAATGAAGTTTATCCTTCTGCGCTAATCCAGCGTTTCTCCATACATCCATTGTAGAGTCGCCACCCATTACAGCGTCTAAGTCCCAATAAGCGACTTCTGTATTTGCAACAATTTTTGCAAGGGATTTGTTGATTTCGTTCTTGTGTAATGGATATTGATTGTTGCTTTTAGTGTCGGGTGCTGAGGTGATTAATATTTCAACTCCTGGAATTTCTGCTTTTATTTGCTTGATAAATTTTACAATCTCTTTGATGTAACTTTTTGAATCGAAATTAGGAAGATACGTTTCGTTTGATCCGTATGAGAACAGGATTAAATTGGGTTTTAACTGAGCCAGTTGTGAAATCAACAGGGGCGTATTCTGAGTTATCTGTGGAAATTTTGCTCCAACTACCCCACAATGGTGGTATTGAACTCCTTTGTGCTGCGATGTTTCAAAAAGTATCCCATAAAATGTGAACTCTGATTGTATCTGATCTGTTTTGGTGAGTGAGAAACTGAAGTTTGCTGATTTTGTGTCATTATAAAACCGAGTAGACTGCCAGTCGGAGTTGGAAAAATTCACCAAAGGTTTTTTGGTAGAGTTTTCGCAACTTATCTCAAAATTATTTACTCCATGAAAAATAGAAACTGATTTGATGGCGTTTGGATTGTTTCCCGGAAGATAATTGATGTTAAACTTGGCAGTGGTATCTTCTGTTTTTAATCCGTAGCCCTTAACTCCGATGCGAATTTTGGATGCATTTGAGTTGATGTTGTTAAACTCCCATGTTCCAGTAAAATTTGATGATAACGACGATGGTCCGATACTTTTGCAAGCAGAGTAGGGAAACAAAAGTCCATTTCCAGCATCTCCAAATATGGTTTGTAAGTTTTTTTCTATGGCACCCGAAAAGTGACCCATTTGAATGTGTGAATCGCCAAAATGAACCACCACAAACGTTGAATCTGCGCCAGATTTTATAGCATTTAACCGCTGGAACGAGCGACTTAATGCTTTTGGATTTCGAATTACATTCTCTGATAAATTGATTGGATTTACAAGCAAAATACTATCTTCAGGCTGAATTTGCGATTTCAGACTTTGAGATATTATAAGCAATAAAAACAGACAAATACCTGATTTATACATATTTGCTAAAATTGGAAATAGATAAATGGTTGTACCGAAGAGGATTTTACTTGCAAAAATAGTTGGATGAGAATAGCTAGGAATATGAATTTAATAATTAGGTCGGTATCGTAAAATTTATTTTTCACAAATTCTTTGTATTTTTCGGGGACCATTGTGGCTCCAAAGCCAAAGAGTAACATAAAAATCAACAATGGATTTGTGGCGTAAATGGCTGTAATATAGGCAAAATCGATGCCCGAGAATATCTGTTTGTACATGAGCAACGCATCGGTCATGGTGGCCGCGCGGAATGGAATCCAAAGCAGCGAAACACAACCAAAAGTAATTATCCACGAGGCAACTTGATACACAGGATGATCAATTTTCTTAGGGAATTTCATGGCAACGAGTTTGTGAATAATCAGCAAAACTCCATGACCAGCGCCCCAGAAAACGAATTTCCAACTTGCTCCGTGCCAAAATCCACCAATCATCATGGTAAGGAATAGAAACAGTAATTGCAAGCGAAATCCTTTTCTGTTTCCGCCAAATGGGATGTAGATGTAATCTCGCAACCAAGTGGAGAGCGAAATGTGCCACCGTCGCCAAAAGTCGGTAATATTGAGTGATTTATAAGGAGAGCGGAAGTTTACACAAAGGCGGAATCCAAGCAAAAGTGCAATCCCAATGGCCATGTCGGTATATCCACTAAAGTCGCAGAAAATTTGCAAGGTATACGTGAGCGAAGCCACCAATTGCTCGGTGCCCGAAAATCCTTCTGGTGCAGAAAAAACGGAATCGGAATATTGTGCAATGTAATCTGCAATGATGGCTTTTTTGATAAACCCTTTGACAATCAGGTATAAAGCTTCATTTATTTTTGGTCTGTCAATAACGGTGGGTTGCTCAATTTGAGGTAAAAAATCCTTTGCCCGAACAATAGGTCCAGCCACTAAGTGTGGAAAGAAACTCATGTAGAGCATATAGTTTTTGTATCCACCAGGTTTTAGTTTCTCTTGATATACATCTACTAAGTAACTGATTGATTGAAATGTATAAAACGAAATACCAATGGGAAGGATTAAATCGGATAGCTCATATTTGTCACCAAATAGATCGGAAACGTTTTCGAGAAAGAAGTTTCGGTATTTAAAATAGAGAAGAAACGAGAGGCTGAAAATAATTCCACTAATCAGAATCATCTTTTTCTGTCGTTGATTTTTTGCCATCCCAAGCCAGATGGAAAAAAGATAATCTACAGACAGACAGCTAAAAAGCAAAAGAATAAAAATGCCGCTGGACTTATAATAGAAGTAGAATCCAAAAATAATAATGGCAACGTCGCGGATGTTTCGATTTTTAAAAATCAAGGAGTAGAACACCAAAAAGATGGAAAATATAAACAAGAAAAAACCTGTATGAAACAATAGAGGCTCGTTCGAGTTGTGAAGAAAAATATTAAACCATTCCATTCTGTGATCTATTTTTGTTGTGCAATTATAATTAACGGCGAGTTTTTCTTTTTCATTATGGTGTCTTTTCTTACGCTAAGATCCAATCCATATTTTCCCAAACTCGTTACGTAAGTGGCCACACTGTCCATCCAAATTCTGGCTCCTCTTTTCGACGGGTGCATTTTGTCTTTGGCACGTTCCAGTTTTAAAGTGTGTGATGGATAGAAAAAAGCTCCGTTCATTTCGGCCATCAGTGAGGTAATTCCTTTGTCCTTTTTCCACGCTGCGGGTCCAATCCAGAAGTAACGGACTCCTGCTTTTTTCACCGAAGCTAAAATGCTTTTGATGTATCCTCTTCGATTATCCATATCGGTGACAAACAGTTCGTTCAGTCCAACGGCAATGAATAGATAGGTGGGTTTGTATTTTTTTATAAAATAGCTCAACGTATCGGTCTCTGCCCATGTTTTGGTGGATGATCCATACCATATTATCGAAGCCACTAAGTTGTGATTGTTGAGATTACAGTATTGGTATACTGGATTGTGAAGTCCCTCAAGTTGAGAATCTCCAATCA
>JBBRGJ010000101.1:0-12336 GCA_038240835.1 Bacteroidales bacterium
ATAAAACCTTCAAAGTTTTATAAATTAGAATGCTTAATGCTCGGTTCTGTTGTTATAAATTCATTTATAAAGATAAACAGCGAAACAGAAACAGCGCTATAAGGTTTACGTAGGTAATTTAATTCACATAACGGATGTTTCGGACTTGGATCTATTTACTTCAACGCACCCGCCTCGCTAATCTCCGAATATAAAGTTTCTAAATCGTATTTTGATTATTCTTGATATTCGAGGGCAGGCCGTAAAATGACCTCTTTTTCTTAACGCTTTTTTGACAAGGTCGTTAAGAGATAGCAATGTTCCTAAACGATTAATGCTTTGAAAAAAACAAACTAATTCGCCGATTTCGCAAGAAAATATCATCTGGGAGAAACAATTAAAAGCTAAACATGGTCGGTCGAGATAGCATTTTTTATAGATGATTCATTTTTTTTTGGAAGATTTTGTTCGATTAGGTAAAATCTGTGATTGTGGTTTATCAATTCAATTTTATTACTTTTGCAACTTATTATTTATATGAAAGAATGAGTTTTGAAAGTATTTTAAACCAGATAGTTAAATCAATTGATAACTTTGCTGATCAGCCTGCGTTTTGCATTGGGGATGTGAACACTTCCTATTCCGAGTTTGGAAAAACGGTGGCTAGTGTCCAGAAATGTTTAGAACAATCCAGTAATTTGGGTGACAACATTGGGGTGGTTTTGCAAGACGATTTTCGCACTTATGCCGCTATGGTCGCTCTGTGGCTCGAAGGGAAAGCGTATGTGCCCATTAATCCATTTTTGCCCATCGATAGGAATGTCTCCATCATCCAACAATCGGAAATTTCGACGTTGTTAAATTCGGGGAATTCGATGTTGCAAGAGCTGACTCCTTTTGTGAATATTTTGGAGATTGACATTGCTCAAGATGATGCAGAAGCAACTATCGCAACGGTGAAAAAGATTGATGAATCCGTGGTTGCATATATTTTGTTTACATCTGGAAGCACAGGTGTGCCGAAGGGCGTGCCCATTACACGTTCGAATGTTGCCTCTTTTATGGCGGGTGTGGATAAAATGGGAATGCACTTTTCGCACGAAGATAAGTTTTTGCAAATGTTTGATTTAACCTTCGATTTGTCTGTATGGTCGTTTTTGCAACCTTTGTGTGTGGGTGCGTCTCAATATCCAATTCCGCATGGCGAGATTAAATATATGTATGCCTACGAACTTTTGGAAGAACAGGAAATTACGGTTGCATTATTAGTTCCGTCGGTGTTGAATTTTTTGCGCCCATATTTTGAAGATTTAAACTTTCCATCTTTAAAATATAGCCTCTTCTGTGGCGAAGCCTTGTACGCTGAAATTGCCAAAGAGTGGTTGGAAATTGTTCCAAATGCAAGAGTTTTTAATGTATATGGACCGACCGAAGCGACTATTTTCTGCTCGCAATATGAGTTGAAAAGAGAGATTGATATCGAAAGTGAAAATGGAATTGTGACTATTGGCGAGCCACTTTTGAATACTCAATTGATTGTGATCGACGAGAATAATCAACAAACGAAACCCAATCAACGGGGCGAACTTTGCCTAGGGGGAGGACAGATTACGCCTGGATATGTTCAAAACGAATCGCTTAATCGGAGTGCATTTGTTACGGTGAATGGCTCGCGGTTTTATCGCTCTGGCGATATCTGTTTTTACAACTCTCAGGGAAGTTTGATGTATGTTGGTCGATTGGATTCTCAAATTAAAATCCAAGGATTTAGGGTGGAATTGAGTGAAATAGAGCATCAAGCTCGTCTGGTTTGCGAACTCTCTAATGTTGCGGTGGTTGCCATTGCCGACGAAAAGGGATTGCACGAAATTCATCTTTTTGTTGAGAATACATCGTTGGACTTGTCTTTGGTAATCAGTAAGTTGAAAGGTTTATTGCCAATATATATGGTCCCAAAAGCGATTCATCCGATTGCTAAATTTCCGCTGAATGCCAATGGAAAAACAGACAGAAAAGCACTTAAAGCGATGTTGAGTGTGCCAAATATAACTATTAGAAGAGCACAAGCGAAGGATGTAGATTTTTTGGTTGAAGCAATCGTGCATGCTGAGAAAAGTGGAACGGAGCGGTTGAGTTACCAAACTATTTTCAACCTTGAAGAGTCGGAGGTAAGAGAAATTTTAAAATCTATGATTTTAGAAAATGAAGGATATTGTGAATTAAGTTTCGACTCTTTTTTAATTGCAGAAATCAATGGAACTCCAGTTTCGGCAGTGGCTGCATGGATTGAGGGCGAAGATGATATTCCGTCGGCAATTGTAAAAGCAAATCTACTGTTTTCGTTTATGCCACCGGCTGCTTTGGAGAATTTAAGGTCGGTTTCTTCCATTTTGGAGGACGTTCATATTCCAAGAATCAACGGCGCGTTGCAGTTAGAATCTATTTACACAGTGGCTGATTTCAGAGGCAAAGGAATTGTGAAATTTCTTATCGAACAACACATAAAGGAGGCTAAAGCGAAAAACTCGGAAGTGAATCTGGCTCAGATAATATTGTCCGACGTAAATGATTCTGCATTAAAAGCATACACAAAAGCAGATTTTAAACTAACTTTGCATAAAATTTCAAAAAATCCTCAAATACAAGAGATTTTGCCGTCAAGCGGAAATTTTTCTTTAGAAAAAACAATATAACAATCAATCAACATGAGTGAAATAAAAGAACAGTTAACCACTATATTTAGAAAAGTTTTTAACGAACCGAACTTAGAGATTCAGCCAGAAACTACCGCAAACGATGTAGACGCTTGGGACTCTTTGTCGCACTTAAATATGATTTCTGCCGTTGAATCTCATTTTGCAATTAAATTCAAGTTAAAGGATTTAGTGAAATTGAAAAATGTAGGCGATTTGTTGAATATTATAGAAGTTAAACTTGCTGATAAATAGAATTCTATTTAGATCAGTGCATCATTAATCGTCGTTTTCGACATTATACATCTGTAGTTATTTATGAAAAATAGACAGTTTGAAGCTGTTTTAATAATGTTGGTTACCGGCACATTATTAGCTCTTTACTCTTATTTTAAACCTGTAATTTCGTTTTCGATGCTCAAAGGCGAAATCGTAAATGTAGGTTTTATCCCCTTTGAAAAGCTGCTTACGCTTGGAGGTTTTTCAGTAGAAAACCTGAAAGCTGATAGCATCGCAGACAAATTATTAGAAAAAGTGGAACAAGATCCCAAAATAGCGGCTGTAGATACGATTGTTTCTTCGGATTTGTTTACCATTTCAAAAACAAATGGCAGAGGAGCTTTGGACGATTTTTTTGCGGCTTTAAATTTTGAGACTCCCGAGAAGGTGGTCAGAATTGCCCATTATGGGGATTCTCAAATTGAAGGAGATCGGATTACGTGTAATTTGAGAAATAAGTTTGTGGCTGAATTTGGAGGCGAAGGGGTTGGTTTTGTCCCGTTTGAAGATATTGCAAGCAGTGTTTCGTATACTCGCAACTCAAGTGATAATTGGAAACGATTTACCGTTTTTCGTGATAAGTTAAAAAATGGTTCGTTTGGCCTCTCCGGAATGGCATTTGTTTACCACGAACGTAAATCGGCTCCTGCCGAAAGTGATTCTTTGGAAGAGCCTAAGGTAGTGGAAACCAAAGTAATACAAGGTGCAACGGTTAGTCTGCGATTGAGAAATAAATATTCCAAAGTTACCATTCAATATGGCAATGCGGTTTCTCCCTGCAAAGTGGTTGTGCGGAAATCTGGAACGGATAATATTTTGGGAAAAACAGTATTGGATATCAACGAACCGTTTGTGGAGCAAGTGATTGATTTATCGTCGAACGAAAAAAATATTACCTTTTCTTTTAGTGGCGAATCTCCTTTGATTTATGGAATTAACATCGATGGAACGAAAGGAATTTCGGTGGATAATTTCGGAATTAGAGGTCACTCTGGAAATGGATTGCTAAAAATTGAGAAATCACTTTTGGCGAAGGAGATAAAACAGTCTAATACGCGGTTGGTTATTCTTCAGTTTGGCGCAAATACCATTCCTGGGGTTACGAGTAAGAAAATGTTGGATTATGTAGCGAAGGAGTTTCTTCGTCTTTTCAATAAATTCAAGCAAGCGAACGAGAATTTGAGTATCTTAGTGGTGGGTGTGGGTGATATGGCCACCAAAATTGACGGAGAATATACTTCGTATCCGATGATTCCAGATATTCGCGATGCCATAAAAAATGCAGCCTTAGAATCGGGATGTGCGTATTTTGATCTGTACGAGTTTATGGGAGGTAAAGATGCGATTTTGGCTTGGTCCAAAAAAGGACTTGCTTCCAAAGATGGTCATTTCTCGCCAAGGGGACAGCAAATTGTTGCCGACGAAATTTTCAAGTCGTTGAATGATGAGTTTAAATTGTTTAAAAAGAAACATCAAATACACACGTAAAAGATGAATAAATGTAGCTTGTTTTTTACTTTATTGATGGTAGTTTGGGGAGGAAGTGTCCGATTATTCGGTCAGATTCGTCCCGAGAACGATACCATTGTAGAGGAAATTGACACGACGCTTTTTATTCCCGAAAACAATTATTCCTACAGATATCCATTCATCGATTATGCTCATAATTTTATTGAGTGGAATCAATGTGATGCCATTACGCCCTTTTTTAGTGCGTTAGGCAATGCAGATAATAGAAAAGTCAGGGTGTTGCACATTGGCGATTCTCATGTTCAATCTGATTTTTATACGGGCAATTTAAGAAACACACTGCAAGAGATTTTTGGCTACGGTGGCAGAGGTTTTGTTTTTCCATACAAGTCAGCAGGCACACATTCCGCCTACGATTATGCAACCTACAGCAGTGGATTGTGGAATTATAGTAGAAATGTTTCTCGCGAGATTAAATACGATATTGGAATTGCCGGTGCTACCATTCATACGTCCGACGTAAATGCTTCTTTTTCTATTGTTTTCCGAAGAAGATATCACTCAATTCGTCCAGATTATACTCATTTGCGCATTTTTTGCAAAACGGATAGTGTTAGTTTTGGGGTGAACTTAACGTTGGGAAATGAGGTAGTTCCTATCAAAATTCCCGTTTTTAATTCGCCAACAAATGGATACGTAGACATTGTTCTTCCTCGTGCTTCCGATACATTGAGTGTCTCTTTTTATCAAACAGATTCTACTCAAACTCGTTTTGAATGTTCGGGTTTGTTGATAGAAAGCAGTCAGGATAATGGAGTTTTGTACAGCAGCGTCGGAATCAATGGTGCGGGCTATCGAAGTGTTTTGCGGCAATCGTTGTTCGAAGAGCAACTTCGTTTGTACAGACCTGATTTAGTGGTGGTTGATGTGGGGGCAAACGATTTTTATCCCGCCGGGTTTAACGAAAAGGAGCTGACCAATCATCTAACACGTATCATCAATATTGTTCGAAAAGTGGCTCCTACTGGTTCTATTTTGTTGACTAATTCTCATGATTTGTGGTACCGACGAAGAAATGTGCCTTTTACCAAAAACTTTGCGCTGTTTGTTCGCAAAATGGCCGAAATTAATCACTGTGCGTTTTACGATTATTATCACATCAGTGGCGGACCGTATGCGCTTACTACGTGGAAAAAAACGGGTTTAGCTCAAGCGGATAGAGTGCATTTAACGTATAAAGGATATGCGCTAAAAGCCGAAATTATGTCCAATGCCATGTTGACCTCTTATCGAGAGTATATCGAAAATAGTCCTGATGTATTGATTTCCAATAACTTCACCACCGATACGGTAGATTTTGACGAAAATATAGCAGATTCTGTGCTACAAGCAATTCCAGCAGCTCAGCCTAAGTCCATTGTTTCTAGTGTTTTGCCTAAAAACACAGTAGTTTATTATGTAGTCAAGAAGCGCGAAACGATCACCGCAATTGCTGGCAAGTTCAACATTGCCAACAGCGACATCAAGCAGTGGAATAATCTGAAAGATGATAAATTGTTTGTGGGACAAAAAATCAGGGTAATTCCTCCCGTTGTCGTCGATAAAAAAGCGAGCAATACTTACAAAAATAAAGGAGCAGTAACTAAAAAAACGATTTTTCACAAGGTGAAGAAAGGTGAGACCCTTTCACATATTTCAGCAAAATATGGAGTTTCTGTGGCTCAAATAAAAAAACTCAACCGTTTGAAAAGTGATAAAATTAATTTGGGCGCCAATTTAAAAATTCAATAACATCTATGGATTATTTATATCAATTATTCTCTTTTCAAAGTGGAAATCCATTGCAGTTTAACTCTGTGATATTTTTTGTGCTTTTTACTGCTTTTTATTTAGTGTATAGTTTTTCGTTGAAAAAAGTGGCCGTTCGGAATTTCTTACTGTTGGTATTTAGTCTTTTCTTCTATTATAAAATCGCCAATAGTTTTGTCTTTTTACTGGTTGCCATGGCTACGAGTGATTATTTTATCGGCAGGATAATGGCTTCTACTTCAAAAGATTGTAAAAGAAATTGGCTTTTATTTCTTTCGCTGTCGGTGAATCTTGGGTTGTTGTTATTTTTCAAATACACCCAATTTTTTCTCGATTCTTGGATGGGGTTTACTGCACAATCATCGGTAAATTTACATATCATACAGCCCATTGGAATCTCGTTTTTTGTCTTCAAAACTCTCTCCTATATTTTCGATGTACATCGTGAAATGATTGAAGAACCCGAAAAAAATTACATCAACTATCTTCTGTACGTCTCGTTTTTTCCAACCATATTGGCGGGACCGATTGCCAAAGCTCGAAACTTATTGCCACAGTTCAAAAAACAGGTAGAAATTACCAAAACACATGTTGGAAGAGGACTATATTTGATCATGTTGGGACTTTTTTATAAAATCTTCATCGCCGATTATTTGGCCACCAACTTTGTAGATCGTGTATTTGATGCTCCTATTTATTTCTCAGGTCTTGAAGCGGCCATGGCTGCATTGGGAGCGATGATTCAGATTTATTACGATTTCGCAGGATATACCAACATGGTTCTAGGAATGGCACTTTTGCTTGGTTTTGAAATAGAACCCAACTTCAACAAACCATTTTTAGCAAAAAATATCACTGATTTTTGGCGCCGGTGGCACATCACACTCTCCACTTGGTTTAACGAATACCTGTTTATGCCCCTCTCTTTTTCGTTTCGAAAATTAAATAAATGGGGAGTAATCTTTGCCGTATTAATTACCTTTTTCGTCTCGGGTGTGTGGCATGGAGCGGCATGGACTTACATTTTGTGGGGAGTTTCGCACGGCATCGCGATTGCTTGGGACACTGCTACTCAGAAAAGTCGGAAGAAAATCTCCTCTTTCATCCCTAAGTTCATTTATAATTTTATCAGCATTGTTTTAACCATGGTCTTTTTATCGCTGAGTGTGGTTTTGTTTAAATCTGCCGATTTGACCAAAGCAGGAGAGGTTTATTTGATGATTTTTACAAAATTTGACCCTGCACTATTTGAACAGTTTGCCTCGTTGTATCTTTACCCTGTAATCGTGATGGCATTAGCCATTGTACTTCATTATTTACCACAGCGTGCAACGGAAGCTGCTATTTCGCTTTTTACACGGTTGAATTGGGTATTTAAAGTAATGGTAATAGTCGTTTTTTCAATTCTTATTTATCAGGTCTATGTGTCAGCATATCAGCCGTTTATCTATTTAGTGTATTAAGTTTTTGAAAACATTTTTGAAAATTGCTTGTTAAAAAAATTGACTTTTGATTTTATTTTGTATTTTTACAGAGGAGAAGACAACAAAAGTAAATAATATAAATCACAAACAGATGAAAAACACCATTGTAGTAGGAACGGATTTTTCCGAAAATTCAATTAATGCATTAAAGCATGCAACGTCGATTGCCGATAAATCAAAATGCAACATTACCTTGCTTTGGATAGAAACCCCTGGTACTACGTTAGGTTTAATGTCAGAGAATGTACTGGATTATCGTCAAATGGCAGAAAAAAGATTGGCTGAAATTGCCAACGATCACAGTCATTTGATGCCAGATGGTTTTAAAATCAATCCAAAAATTCGTCCAGGACGTCCATTTAAAGAGATGGCAAAAGAAGCGGAAGAATCTGATGCGTTGATGGTTGTTCTTGGAGCGCATGGTATTTCGGGGTATGACGAATCTTTTATTGGAAATACTTCATACAGAACGGTCATGAATGCAAAATGTCCCGTGTTAATCATTCAAAATGAAACGAATATTTCTAGAGCTCTTACCGATATTGTGGTCGTTATCGACTCCTCTAATCCAACGTTGCACAAATTACCATTTGCCGTTAAAATGGCTAAATTGTTTAATGCTAAAATCAACCTATTAGGACTTTATACCTCCAGCAGTATTGAACTGAGATCACTCGTGGATAAACATTTAACCATCGCCGATAAATTTCTAAGAGATTCCAATGTTCGTTACTCACAAACAACACTCGAATCTTTCAATATGTCCAATACCGTTGGGAGATTTGCACAACAAATAGATGCTAATCTTGTCGTGATTATGAGTGAACAAGATGACTTTGGTAGTTGGCTTGGCGATTCATCCCGAGAAATGATTAACAAATTAAAAGTTCCTGTACTTTGTATTCACCCGAATGATAAAGTGTACGATCTTACTAGATAGAACTTGAAAAAAGCTCCATTTTTTGGAGCTTTTTTTTACTCTCTTCTGATAATAATTACGACGGCAACTATTTTTTTTTTTTACTGTTGTCTGATAAACAACAAATGGAAATAGAATGTTGGTATTTAGGTGTTTATTGATAATGTAAAAAACTAGGAATTAGTTTTAATTGAAATAGTTTCTTTTCAGATTTTCAACACGTTGCCCCTCGCCCTGAAGGGTGGCGTTGAAAATCAAATAGTTATAATTAATTTTTTTAATATTTTCCTTAGGGAATAAACTGAGTATAAATATTGACAATTTATCGGACAATAGTAGCTTTTTTTTATGAAAGATGTAAATAAACCAATTGCTTTCTATTTTTTTTATTTGATTGCATTTTTATCAGGCTTTGCTTTTCTGATTTTTGAAGTTAGCTGGTTTCGTATGCTCTCTTTGGTGGTTGGCTCTACTTCGGCGGCTTCTGCTATTGTATTGTCGGCGTACCTCTCGGGATTGGGAGTTGGCGCATTCTATTTCGGAAAAAAACAATCCCAATTTCCACTCTGGTTCTTGTATGTAATCATCGCCCTTGTGGCTTTTGCAAGTTACTTTGTCGTAAAAACTGTAATTCCTGATTTTTATCCATGGATGGCAACTTTTTCTCCAAAATTGGTGAATCTAACGGGTTATCTTATTGCAGTTTTCACTCTGTTTGTTCCTGCCTTTTTTATGGGCGGTGTTTTTCCTTTGATCGCAATTCGGATGCAACTTGCCAAAGAGAATAAAAATTCAATATTAGCGAAGTTATATGCATTCGAAACCATTGGAAGCGTTATTGGTGGATTGATTGCTGGCTTTGTATTGATAAAAATATTCGGACAGTTTTACACTATTTTATTGGCGACTACTGTCCTTTTATTACTGGCTGTTTTTGCACTCGTTTCAAAATTAAATAAAAGCAAAATAGCTTCCTCAAAAATAAGTGGGGATGAGGTCGTTCAAAAAATCATACGCAGTAAAGATTATTCCAATAGTTGGCAAATTGCGGTTATAGCGACTTTCGTGTGTGGTTTTGGCGTTGTTTCGATGCAAACTATTTGGTTTCGATTTTTTAAAGTCTACTTTGTCAATACCAGTTATACGTTTGCCATCATCTCTTCGATGGTGATTTTGGGACTTTATTTAGGCAGTTGGTTTTATTCGATTGTGGAGAATAAGATTAAAAATATTTCCAAAACTCTTTTTTATGCGCTGGTTTGGATGGCAATTACTGCGATTATTGGCGTTTTTATTGTTGTGAATTTGCCTTCCATGGTCATCATTCCGTTAGCTGTTTTGCAAGATGATTATCTCACCCGAATTGTTTTTATTCCACTTCTAACTGCATTGTTGGTGATCATTCCTCTGTCCGCAATTTCTGGATTTTGTCTGCCCCTAATCTGGTCGCTGGTGGCAAAATCGGGTGCTGATATTGGCGAAAGTACGGGTAAAATCTTATTTGCAAATTCAATGGGCAGTGTTGCCGGACCTCTGTTGGCTACATTTGTTTTTATTCCATTTTTTGGCAGCGCTTTGTCTGCTGTTTTTCCTATTTTATTGATAATCATCGCTGCTCTTTGGGTGGCCAAAAAAAGTATTTTCCCGAATAAAAAGTGGCAAATGAATCTTTTCATTGCACTGTTTTCGGTTTTTGCGCTTACATTGGTGGTTTTAAAACCTACGGTTCGTATTTTACCACCCTCTTTTGACAAGTACGAAAAACAGATTATTGCCTACGGCGAAACGGTAGAGGGAACGTATGTGGTTGGCAAAGAGAACGATGCGAATAACCCTGTAATTTCAACTTATGTAAATAATAGCTCTGTAATTGGTTCTACCTATGATGCGATTAAGGCAGTGAAAATGGTGGGACATATCCCTTTTTTAATGGGACTTGAATGCAAAAAAGCGCTCATCGTTGGATTCGGAATTGGTGTAACTACCTCAGCAATTGCTTCTCATCCTAAGGTTGAAGAGATTGATTGTGTGGAACTTATTCCCGAATTACAAAAAGTTGCGCACTATTATGGCGAGGTAAATCGAGAAGTTTACAACGATCCTCGCCTGAAAATGCACGGCGGAGATGGGCGGCACTTTTTACAAACTTCCAATAAAAAATATGATTTAATTTCCAGCGATCCGACGCATCCAATTTTGGGATCGGGAAATATTTACACTCAAGAGTATTTTCAGCTTTGCAAATCACATCTCACCGAAAACGGGATGATTTCGCAATACATGCCCCTGCATAAACTGCGGTTGTCCGACTTCTTAGGAGTGATTAAAACTTTTTATTCCGTTTTTGAAGATGCAACGGTTTGGATTGGACAGTATCACGCCATTTTAATCGGTTCCAAACGTGGAAATAGTATTCCAATTGATTTTCAAACGTGGCAAAAAGAAGCCCTCAACTTGCCCAATGATTCCTATTTTTACAACAATCCCTATCACCTTGCTTCGTGTTTGCTTTTGAATAGTGCTCAAATAGAAGATCTTACGGCGAACTCTACCATTAATTCCGATGATAAATCGTACGTGGAGTTTTTCTCTTTCGATGCGTTTGAATCGTCTAATTTGCCAAACAATTTAATTTACCTAAATCAACATAGGGGAGGCGTAAGTAGTGCTTTTGTAAACGTAGAAAATCCTGCACTTTTTAGTAAATTTATATACGGAAATCAGCTCCTAACCGAAGGTGTCATCGAAATGTTAAAAGGAAACAACCCCGGCTACAAAGGTGCACTTCAAAAAGCAATCAAAGAAAATCCAGATAATCAAGAATTTCCATTTCTTTTGAAGTTGTTGTTTTAGCCTTGAGTTATATCCGATCTTCAGGTTTATGGAGAGGTCAGCGAAGGAGTTAACTTGGTTTTTTGTAATTAGTTTAAGGATTAGAAAATTAAGATAGGAAATTAGCAAAACCCCTCTCTGTCTCCCCTGCAAGGGGAGAGGCGATGCAAGAGTTTTGTTTTAGAAGTTCGAGAAGAGTTAGAAGCCAAAAATCATCAGAATGGAAAAGATGCCTGAATTTGGAAAATTACAAAAGCAAAAAAAAGAATCTGGGCAAAGTGAAAAAACAATTTGCGAAGCGTGAACGAAACAGTCCCTTGCACCGTCTACAAGCACATCTAAAATAAAGGTACGAATTTTCGGACTATTGCTGTATATCAATTAGTTAAGGATAGATCATCATAAAATAGTATGAAGTCAATATTTTATAATTTGCAAAGCTGAAATTTGTAAAGTTAGCAAACTTAGTAAAACCCCTCTCTGTCTCCCCTGCAAGGGGAGAGGCGACTGGGTGAGTTTTGTTTTAGAAGTTATAGAGGAATTAGAAGCCAAAAACCATCAGAATGAAAAAAATGCGTGAATTTGAAAAATTACAAAAGCAAAAAAAAGGATCTGGGTAAAGTGAAAAAACAATTTGCGAAGCGTGAATGAGGAGGCTCTCTCCTCTTTAGTCTTTGCGCTGTAGGCACGAAGAGTTGTCCCGTAAAATAAACAAATCGAGAGTTCTTTACACTGCCGTACGAAAGTTTTCAAAAAAAATGATTTCAGAAACTTAGACGTTTGTTTATCAGTTATTTAAGAAAATAAATCTTTCTGAATGCTGAATTTATCTTGATCAAACAATGTCTTATCGGGTAATTTTTCTACTCTA
>JBBRGJ010000102.1:0-12278 GCA_038240835.1 Bacteroidales bacterium
ATACAGAGAACAAAACTACTTCGAAGATTTTTCTTTTTTAGTGTCACTTTTGTCTTGACACAAAAGTAACCAAAAAGTCAAGAAGGAGCGAATGCATGTTTTCTGGAAATTTCAAATGCAATAAGCAATTCTTTAGCAAGGTAGGCTAATTTGAAGTCTTTGTTGTTTTCTATATGGCTTTGGCTTTTACTTAGACTTAAAATTAGGACGCTTGTCACCCGCAAAAAGGGTGATAAACGCCCTTGCTGAATTGCTAATTGTATTTGAAAACTATTGTTTTTAAGGGCTCGCTCGCTCCTTCAGATCCCACGCGCAGATGATTTGGTCTTTTTAGAAGTTTTAGAGCTACGCAGTGATGGCTTTGCGGTCTTTTTTCTACTCAAAAGGTTTTTTTATTTTCTAAATCAAAGATTAAGGGTGGTTAAACCTTGAAGGAAAGACTAATTCATAGTTTCATGCCTAGAACTTATAATTGTATATTTATAAGGCAGTTACATAATTCTGTCATTGGTAGCTAGCCTGCACTGAGCCCTCCTTTTGAGGATAAACCTGTCGAAGTGAAGTATACATAATATAAACTTACGAAGTCCTTCCCCTCGAATACCTCAGGGAAGGCTGGCTAAGGGGGGACTTTGATAAAAAAAGAGAGGCTCAGTAGGACCCAGAAAAGAAAAGAAAACAGGAGTTAATACAATAGCTATGTCAAAAAAATATTTGTGACCATGGCGTTGATGTGATAATTATTAAAGAATAATCTATTAGCTTTGCAAAAAACAAGTTGGAATGAGCAACATCAAAAAGGCAATTCTCGCCATTGTAATAATTTTCGCAATCGGTATATCTCTTCAATACAAGTATATAGCAGAATTTCCATCTCATGTTCATGCGTGGTCACAATCGGACAGATATGCGTTGGCGTTAGGATTTGAAAGGAACAATTTGAACTTTTTCAAACCCGAGACGTTTGTGATGAACCATCAATTTCCAGATAAATTTTCAAAACCTCATGCTACCAGCATCACATCGGTAGATTTTCCTATAAACGATTATATCCCTGCGGTGGTTATGAAAATCACAGGAAACAGCTCGCCAATCATATTTAGGTTGTATGTTTTTCTGATCAGCATTCTTGGACTTTGGTTTTTGTATAAACTTGCTTTTTTAATCAATAAAGATTTTCGGCTATCGATGTTGGTAGTTATTTTGGCAGCCACTTCTCCCCTTTTCGTCTACTATCAATCGGGGTTTATTCCAACCATTCCATCGCTGACTGCGGCTATAATGGGGTTTTATTTTTACTTAAAAAACACAATACAACCCTCCCAAAAAACACTCATCTACTCCTATCTGTTATTGACCCTTGCCGCACTTTGCCGAACCTCGTTTTTGATTCCATTACTGGCAGTGTTTGCGGTTGATTTTTTCTCCTTTTTTGCCCAAAACACAGGAAAAAAAGAGTGGAAAAACAGGATTCCAATGATGTTTGTAAGCCTCTTGACAATCGGTGGATTTATGCTTTACAACCAATATTTGCGCAACAAATTTGGTTCACTTTTTCTGCAAGACCTCATGCCTCCAACCTCTACCACTGAAGCAAAAGAGCTTTTGTACCTCATTCAGAGCAATTGGAAGTGGCAATACTTTTCAAAAGTCCACTACTTTGTTTTTGCCGTATTGTTTTTGGCTTATGTTTTTCATTTCGCAAAAAACAAGTATCTGCAATCTATCCAGCAAAAGCGACTACTTTTTTTAATTAGTGTGTACACCATCGGTGCAATAATATTTGCATTTGCCATGTTGAAACAGTTTGTAGCCCATGATTATTACTTTTTAGATTCACTATTTTTACCCATAATTTTAGGGAGTATCTATTTCACAAGTCACATTAAAATGTCTTCCAATAAACAAATTCAAATTTTTTCATTGGTTGTATTGCTGATTCTTTCGATTCCTTTAGTATTAATTGCTAAAAAAAGTCAAGAGAGCCGAAGAGAAACCGGAACTTGGGATAGGACACAAACGACCATCAATAATTTTGAAGGAGCAGAGGCGTTTTTGGATTCGCTAAACGTGGATAAATCGGCAAAAATATTGGTATTGGATGCCTATGCGCCCAACATCCCTTTTATATTGATGAATCGAAAGGGATATGCAGTCATGACCACAAGCAGAGCAAATTTGAAAAACGCAATTTCGTGGGATTATGATTATGTGGTCATTCAAAATGAGTATTTTGTGTCGGATATCTACAGCGAATATCCCGAAATAATTACTCAAATAGAAAAAGTAGCCGACAATGGCAGAATTTCTCTTTGCGTTCGTAAATCAGGAAAAAGAGATCTTGCTGATTTTTTGGGACTTTCGGACAAAACTCCAGTATTTAAAACAACGTTCTCTTTTGACAACTCCGCAGATGTGGGTTGGAGTAATACAAAAGTCGATTCTACCGAGTCGTTTGGGTATATGGAATCCACGGACGAGTTTGGAATAACGTATAAAAACAACCACCTTCCATTTAAAAAAGCAACCGTATTACAAGTCACATTTCGAGGAAAAATCAATCAGTTAATCAAAGAGTGCGAAATGGTTTGTTCCCTCACCGAAGAGAATAAAACCAGTTACTATGTGAGTTCCAAACTAAGCGATTATTTAAAAATCACCGATCAATGGACGGAGATAAGATTGTTGTATTATCTTCCCACAATCAACGCACAAAATCACGAGTTTGCATGGTATCTCTGGAACCGAGGCAAAGAAAAAGTGGCGTACGATGATGTTGTGATTGAGTTTTATTAACGGAACTTCTCTCAATCTTTTTTTCATAGTTATTCTGATGCTTTATCCAAAAACTTTGAGGAAAAAGGTTGATGATAATGGGAAAATTCACCAATATTTGCAACTAAATACAAATGGTGTAGTCGTGTTTTTTTAACGGTCATACTGAGCCTTCATCCAAAATTTTTTTGGAAATATAGGGTTGATGACAGTTGGAAAACTTAACGATAATTGGAGTTTTGAATAAGTATTTTGGCTGTTTTCACGAGCGTCATACTGAGTTAATCGAAGTATTAAAGT
This sequence comes from Bacteroidales bacterium, assembly GCA_038240835.1. GTDB lineage: Bacteria > Bacteroidota > Bacteroidia > Bacteroidales > WCHB1-69 > JBAXTE01. The sequence continues at coordinate 3,076 of JBBRGJ010000102.1, forward strand.
AAAAACTTTTAAAGCCCTTCGATAATCCCGATAGCAATCGGGACAGGGTGACCAGAAAAGAAGCAATTTTTTAATTCTGTCATTGGTAGCTTGTCGAAGTATACATAATATAAACTTATGAAGTCCTTCGATTAACTCAGGATGACCAGAAAAGAAGAAAAATCAGAAATAGTTTTTAATACTGTCATTGGTAGATTATTGAAGTGTTAAAGAAAATGGTTATACAACAAATTGAGATTCCTCACTTCACTCCGTTTCGTTCGGAATGACAGACTTTTACGTAATAAAAAAGTGAGGGATTTGGTTTTCTGGCGGTTTCACCGCCAGAAAACCAAATCCCTCTAAAAAAGCAAACCTACTGTCATTCCGAACGAAGTGAGGAATCTCATTTTTTCTGGATAACCATATTTTAATATTCTCCACACAATTGGCTCGAATTCTATCACACCAAGGCTTAGCAGGAGGTCTGTTTATGAACAAAGCTACTTTTCATCCAATAAAAATCAAAAAACACTACTTTTTGCAACTATTGGCATCCATTTGAATGTTTTTGAGCAAGGTTTCTCCGATTCCGATGCGGTAACCCATTGCTTGAAAAAGCAGTTCTTTTTTAGAGTTGATGAGCATTGTGATTGGGAAGTCTTCATCGAAGTGAAAAGCGGTTTTCATTAAATTTAGAAGTTCGTTTTTATAATCGACCACATAGGTGGTTTTTTGAGGCAAACCAGAGAGATCAAATGCAAAAGCAGGGGTTAACAGACTTTGTGGGACAACCAATACGATTTCTCCACCCCAATAGTTAAAATCTTCTTTTAATAATTTCAAATCATTCAAAACGTGCCTTGTGGGCTCCTTGGCAGGATCTACAAACAGCAAAATCATCCCTTTATCCCCACCGTGATTGTTTAAATTTATAAAACGTTTGTCGGAGGTGGTCACCTCGTTTTTAAACGTCACTATTGGATGATCTACTTTTGATAAATCGATGGCTCTAAGTGTGATTTTTTTGGTTGTGGTCTGATTTGCTTTCAGTTCAAAAGTCTCAGTTCTAACTAATACAGAACCATCATTTTGCCTATTTCCAGTGGTTAATTTATAAATCCCGGTTTTTAACTGAATGGAAATAGGAAAGGTTTTCATCAACTCACTACCTTCATAATCTAGAGATCCAAACTCGCCATTTTGAAAATGGGCCAATGTAAAATGAGGGTAATACTCTGGTTTAGTGAGATTGTTTGGATCGTTTTCTAAAATCAATGTTGTTAATTCCCCATCATTTGTTTGTTGTTTTTCAAAAAACACATCCGTCCAATTTCCGTTCGTAAAATATTGTGGAATTTTAGTCGCAGAGTTCAATCGTGCTGGAATTCCAAAAGTGCGACAAAGGGCAACAAAACAGATGTTTATAGAGTGTAAATCAGCATGTTGTAATTTAAAAACTCCCTCAGGTGAGATGGGACAACGAGAATGATTTTCATCCAAAATTTTGATATAGGACGTTAAATACTCTTTTACCAATAACGGATTTTTTCTATATTTTGCCATCTCATCGTTCTTAAAAAGAGAACTAAAATAGTTTCTCCAATCAGAAATAAGTTCGTTGCTGATGCGGGTAGCCAATACTCCTTCGCTGAAAATACTGAAAGAGATAGTTTTGTCATCCAACGAAGATGTATTGATATTGTTTAAATGCGAAGAGAGTGTTTTGGATTTTGTATCACGTAAATCTTTCTCCGAAATTCCATTTAAAAAGTCTAAAAGTAGGGGATTTTTGGCGTTTTCTAACATAAAATGGGTGATTTCTGCCCAATTACCTTCGCTTTTTTTAACAAAACTCCAAACAGTATCCAACGAAAGTAGCGTTTTTGAAAACATCACATCCGTTTTGGCTCTATTAATAAATGTATTCATATAAGCCGTTCTTACGGAATCCTCATATTGTAATCTTAGTCCATTCGCTGCGGCTTTATCCGACGAGACCGTCGTAAGTTGTTTGTTGATTGGCGGAACTACTTCAAACTCTTGCACTTCAAATTTTGGAGTCGAATTGGTTAAAGAGATGGTGACCGTATCGACTTCGGACGTGCTTATTTTTTTGAATCCATAACGATTTCCATCCGTTACCCAAATCACAAGATCTCCCAAACCCGTATTGATTTTTGCCAATCCTTTTGCGTCGGACTTTTGCTCGGCGATGGTAAAAAATTCAGCGTAGTTGTACAGTTGAAATTTCACTGCACAATTAGGCGTTGCTTTTCCTTGTTGATCCAAAACTTTCACCACAATTGACTTGGTGGTTGCATAATTTTCAATCAAATTGATTTTCGTAAAATTTTGGTCCAGAAGCAACGTCTCCTCTTTCCCTTTGTAAGGGCCGAATACATTGGTGTGAACCATCATGGTACGTTTTGCAGGTTGGGCAAACCATCCCATATTCAACTCAGGATCAGGCTCGCAAGCTCCCATAAAATACCATTTTCCATCAACCCACACCTCTACCCATGCATGATTATCGTCGGTATGAGCCCAACGTGGCGTATAACATTGGCGAGCTGGAATTCCAACCGCTCTAAGGGCAGTGACTGTAAACGTAGATTCTTCGCCACAGCGTCCCAACGAAGTGAGCATCGAAGCCAATGGAGAAGAAGTTCGCTCGTCGGCTCCACGATAAGCCATTTTTTCGTGACACCAATGGTTTACTTCCAACGCTGCTTCGTACATCGAAAGATGGATAATTCGTGGTTTCAACTCCTGAAAAAAGAGCGTTCTGGCGGTATCTAAGTCCTCGTTGTTAATCCGTGGTGGCAAAACAAAGTGTCGAAACAACAGTTCTGGAACTGATTTTCCCCACGAGAATGTTTTCTGCGCCAAAAACGCCATTTGAATCTGCTTGAGATAAAACTCAGGATTTTTGTCCACTAAATCGTTGAGCGACATGTATGCATAGAGAAACTTCAACGCTTCCAACTCGCGCAACTCCAATTTTGGCGTAAATTGAGCTTGAAAATTAAAGTTTCGAGAAGGAAATTGCACTTTCCGTTTTTGGAGCTTCTGCTCCACAGCATTGCGAAGTTTTGCATCCGAAATAAAGTGTTGCGCTGAAACAGACCCAGCAAAAAGTCCTATAAAAAGGAAAACTAGCATTTTTTTACTCATAATATTATTCGTTTTTTGGCACAAACAGAGCACTCCTTAACGGAGCAGGCGATGATTTTGAAAAATTATTTAGTCTAAGTGCAAAAGTAAGCAAAATCGGAACATCTATCGTGATGAGTTTTCGCCAAAAAAGCTAAAAAAAGTCAATTTTCTTGCGAGCAAAGTAATGTTGGTAAAAACAAGAACTGAAAACAGAATAAAGTGCCGTTGATTCGCAATGTAAGTTTATAATCTAGCGCGTTATAAAAATCGATATTTTGCGGTGTTTTTGTCGCCTGTTTTTTCTACTATTTTGTTCTCGGTGGCAAATTGCAAGTCCCTACTTGCGGTTGCTGGCGATATCTCTTTAAAATTTCGGAGATATTCCTTGCGGGTAAACAGTTTATCTTGGATACAAGATTTGAAGTTATTTATCCGATCAACATTGGTTAACACCACGTTTTGAGTCTTGAGCAAATCAATCCTTTCATTAAAAGCGCATGTGCTTTGCAAAAAGAGCTGAGGCTGTTTGGATTAAACGTTGAAAACTGATTGTACACCTTAATCACATTTTGAGCTTCCAGAATGTCTTTTTTAGGTCCAACCGCCGTTTTCTGTTCAAGAATTGCCGTGATTTGCTCTATGGTTAACGTATTCCCTTCAATTTCAAGCGTAGATTGAATCGTTTTTATTCGGTTTAATTTTCTTAAAGTAGTAGGTGGTTTGTTCAGGTGAATGGCATTAATTTCGCCTATTTTTTCTGATATCGAGGCGGTTAATGCAATAATCTCTGATGTGATTTGATACGGAGGTCTCATTATTTTAATATTTGATAGTATCATATGATAGTATCAAAGGTGAAAATAATTTTTTAATTTCCCCAAATAAAATTTGTTTTCAGAATTAGTGATAATACGTTGTTCGTATCTGTTTCTTTTTCAGAAAAACTAATCAATGATCGCTCTAATTTCTGCCACCATTTGACCATCTACACTAGCCACGGCAAATTCATTGCAGAATTGACTGCCCATGTTTACTTCGGCTTTGCGATAAATCATTTTGCTATCGTTGGCAACTTTAGCAGAAGTATGTACCTCATTTACACCAGTTTGCTGAATAATTTGTTTCACATTATGTGCTCTCACTCCTGCACCTGCCAGAATCGTAATTCGGTTGTTGGCACGAAATACCAGTTCTTTAATTAATGGAATTCCATCCACCGCCGATTGTTGCTGTCCCGAAGTTAAAATTCGATGGCAACCTGCTTCGATGATTTGTTCAAGAGCCACAAAAGGATCTTTGCAGACATCAAATGCCCGATGAAAAGTCACTTGCATGGGACTAGCAATTTTGCAAATGGATTGGGTTCTTTCAACATCCACAGTTCCGTCAGAATTTAAAAAACCTACTACCACTCCATCAAGACCTTGTTTTTTAGCTTCCGAAACATCGCCAACAATGGTTTCAAATTCGAGGTCTGAATATAAAAAATCACCACTACGCGGCCTAATAAGCGCAAATACAGGAATTGAAATGTGTTTTTTAATTCCACTCATCAGTCCCACCGATGGCGTAAGTCCGCCCAATTCGAGCGCCGAACAAAGTTCAAGACGATTGGCGCCATATTGCTGAGCAATCAATGCTCCATCCACTGATTCAACCGCTGTTTCTAATTTTATCTTCATTTATTCTATTTTAAAGCGAATTATAGATGTAAAAACAAGAATAATTCGGTGTGACTTTTAACCGCAGAGCGATGCATTGCGATGCGTTGAGCCTGTCAAAACGAGCCCTCCAATGGAGGATAAATTTATCCACCAATGGTGGACTTGTCGAAATGGACGCAGAGAAGTTTTTAAAAAGTTGAGAACGCAGAGGCGCAATGCGGCGATGTGGTGATGCGCATCCCGGATTTTGCAAAAATTCGGAACGCTCTCATCACTGTTAACTGATCACTGTTAACTGCTAACTGATCACTGCTAACTGTTAACTGATCACTGACTTACTCAGAAATTGCCTCTATGGGTTTCATTTTAAAAGGAGTCCCTTCTTGAATTGCTTTCAGAACTGCGCCACCACCCGTAAAAATATAGTATTGTGGACTATCGATTGCGGAGATGTAAAGTCCGGGCAAAAGGCGTTTTAGTTCTTGCAATGTATCGCCACCACCGTAGAGTTTAACTCCATTTGGATTATCATCAATTAGTTCATCAAGTGCAATGGTTCCCTCGTTAAAGTGAGGAGTAAAGCCCATTACCGCATTTACAAAAATAGTATGAGCTCTATGGAATACGCTATGAACGGAAGGATCGTTGAACGACTCTTTGGCCACATCAAGAATGTAATTAAGTTCGGTACCTTCGTCGAGCATCAGAATATTGTGAGTTCTATATTTTCCTTCAATTCTTCCCTCTAAGGTATCTGACTCTACAATATATTTTAATTCAATAATTTTGTTTGGAAAATCTTTGGCAAATTCAACAAAATCTTTAGCATGGTTGACATCATCTTGATCCACCCCTTTAATTTTGAAACCATATTTTGCGCACAAATACGCATTATACATTACACCTCCAAGGACAAGAAAGTCAGCTTGTTTGAGCAAAGCATAGAGTGGTTCAATCTTAGTATCGAACTTAGAACCGGCTACTACGGCAACAAATGGGCGTTGTGGTTCGAAAATTCTAGAAAGATTTGTCACCTCTTTTTCCATTAGAAAACCGGCGTACGATGGAAGGTATTTTGCCACACCCACAGTAGATGCATGTGCTTGCCAGGAGCCAAAAGCGTCGTTTACAAAAACATCGGCAAGGGATGCCAACTCACGAGCAAAAACATCAGCAGATTCGTCTTTGGCTTCTTCGCCTTTAAACCAACGAGTATTTGGCAGATAAATGCCTTCTATTTCCCCATTACGAAGTTGTTCAACCATTGGACGCATTGGAGCAGCAAGTTCTTGAATTCCAAAAGCATCGGGTGCTGACAACGAAGGAATTGCAAAATGAACTTGGAGTTTTTTAAACAAATACTCAACAATAGGCTCAACAGAGGTATCAGCAGATATCTTAATTTCTCCCGTTTTCTTGTCCTTTGGACGACCGACGTGACTCATTAGAATAAGTTTTCCACCTCGGGAAACAATATTGAAAAGAGTCGAAATTGTGGCATCAATACGATAAGGATCGTGAATTATCCCTTTTTTGACGACATTATGATCCACTCTTACAAGAACGATTTTATCTCTAAGATCTGCGTTATTTATTAATTTTAAATTCCCCATTTTCTTTTGTGTTTGTATTTTAATGCAAAGTTAAGAATTTCTTATCGTTTAATCTGATTTTCGTTCAAAATGATTGCAAAAGTTGTAATAATGAGAAGAATAAGGGTGTTCCAAAACTCCCAGTCGATCTTTTAACGAGTGCAACTTCGACGAAATAAAATCAGGAGCGAACCTTTATTGCGTACATCTTATTTGGAATCCTGCCAGAGTTTTAATACGGTCGCTTTTAATACAACTTCACTTTGGGTGTCCACAATCGTCTTATTCACAACGTTGTGAGCCAAAGCAGATATTTTGACAAACTTCATGGGCACTTTGGAACTTAATCGGAATTTTCCATTTTTATCCGTCACGGTTAATCGGGAGTTTTTCCAATCTGAATCCCAGCCACAAATAACTGCATTTGCAATGGGTTTGCCTAATTTGTTTTCAACAGATCCAACAACCACATAATCTGAGTATTCCATGCGGTAATAGTGCAAATCGTCGGGGATTGGGCAATCTTTGGAGTTTTGCAAAATATTGAATGTTTTAAAAACCGAGACCACTTCTTTCTCTTTGCCCTGTTGGTCGATGAGCCCCATGTTGTCTTCGGGAGTTCCCCAAAAAACATCGCGGTAGCACCACCAGCCATACCCTTGAGCCCCACGAGCAAAACTTCTGTTGAGCGAAAATTGAGCGTAGTTTTTTTGATCCGTTTCCGTACCAAATCTTTTCACATGCAAAGAGTCGTTGCTGCCAGAATAACTTGTTTCACCCACAATCCAAGGTTTTTTGTGCGTTTGCGAAATCCAATAAAGTGTAGCTGCCACAAATTCAAAATCGGTGGGTGTTGGATATAAGTGATAATTTACAAAATCTACGGCAAGTGCTTCGCTATCAAAACTTATCACATCTTCCAAGCCGATTAATCCAATGGTAATCAATGTTTTTGGCATTCTCTTTTTAATGGTTGAATTCCACATTTTGGTCACTTTATTCATCTCTATTTTTCCAAGATTTGAACTATTCGTGTAAATTGGCTCGTTGTATAAATCGATGGCAAAAACAGATTGATTTTTTTTAAGAGAATCGCAGAGAAGAGCTAACCAATCGTTGTATTTGTCGCGGATGTTGATGCGTTGGATATTTGCACCACCAGTTAGAAAGATCACCTGCAACCCAGCATCAATTGCCTCTTCGACGGCGATTTTTGCCATTTGAGCAAATAGTTTATTATTTCTTTTAGAGGATAATATTTGAACATCCGCCAACTCAGTTCCTTTTTTTCCTCGTAGCCAAAGTTTTTTATCCAGCGATGAGCTGGTGGCAAAGAGTTCCATTCCGCAAATTCGTATGGTGTTAAACCCCATCTCTTTTATTCGTGCAAAATCGGCAAAAAGTGCCATGCGTGCGTCCAATTGATTGCTGCAACACCGTTGATTATCGGATCTGTAACCATGATTTGGTCCCACCCACCAGTCCTCTTCGTTGTCGGTATATATTCCCACTTGATAATTAGCCACAAGCGAAAACCAAGGTTCACCATTGCTCACAAACTTGTTGTTTACAATCTCAATGGTTGGTAGTTGCTGCGCGTAACCCACGGCAGAGATCCATCCTAAAAACAGTACTAGAAATTTATACTTCAATTTGTTTCGTTTTTTTGTGATACTTATTCATCCAAACAATCATGAAAACTGCCGCCAGCGTAGAGATGGCAATGATTCCGTAGTTTTCAACGGCGCCCACATCGTTCATAGAGGTTCTGTCGCTGAAATAAAACAATACAACCGACAATGCATTGTTTACAAAATGTGCCACCATGGATGGGATGATAGATCCGGCGTATACAAAAGCATAACCCAAAACTAAACCAAGCACAAATCGGCTAAAAAAACTAAAAAACTGTAGATGTATGGCCGAAAAGATGATGGCAGAGACCACGACAAGAATGTGTTTGTTTTTAATCATTGTTTTTAACACGCCAATAAGAGCGCCTCTAAACAACAGCTCTTCGCAAACAGCTGGAATTATGGCCAAAAAGAAAAGATTAAACAACAACCAACCAATTCCATCAACGTTTAAAAACCTCATCATCATAAAATTGCCCGTATCTTCTTGCCTTTTCAATGAATCAATCATTGGTTGCCATGATTCGGGATAACTGGCAGACAAGCAAACTTGCTGGAGCCAACCTGCGAGGGGAATAACAAACAAAATTGCAAATACCGAAACTAACAAATACTTAGCTTTTATTTCACGATTAAGTCTTAAAAAACCATAAAGAGAATCGGAAACAAGTGCCGCGAAAAAGAGTGCAGACCCGCCGAAAACTAAAAGCTGTGTAGACAACTGAAAAAAGATTAAATAACTCAACGGACTAGTTGACAATCCGCCTGAAACAACCGCTTCAGTACCCCAAACCGTTATTCCAAAAAGCATTAACGCAATGGGAATAATGATGGAAAAGCCAATAAAAATCATCAACAGAAGCAATAATTTATGCATTGGTTTGTAATTACGAAAGAGCGAAAATCTAAACATTTGATTTTATTTTTTGAAATATTAGGCAAAAGTATCGATTTTTTATTTATTTTTGTGGATTGATGTTGAATTGTCTTTATTCAAATACGAAGGGAATAGACATCAATAGGGAATTATTTTTAAAGAGAAACAAACAATTATTACAAACCAAAACAAATTAACATGAGAAAAATTTCTATGTTTTTAATAGCGTTAATGCTGTTGCTAAGTACAACAGTGTTTGGTCAGCTTACGGGAACCAAAAATATCCCGGGCGACTATG
>JBBRGJ010000103.1:0-11998 GCA_038240835.1 Bacteroidales bacterium
TTCTTTGTGTATTTTGTGCTATAGCTGAAAGGTTTATGCTGTGACACAAAGTAACACAAAGAAGACACAAAGTTTCACAAAGAAGAAGAAAGAAGAACCTTCGGGAGAGACACTTCACTTCGCCGCGGCGATTCAGTGTGACGAAAAAGGAACCAAGTGTTCTTAGTGAATCTTAGTGAACTTAGTGGTGAAACGTGAGATGTGAAAAGAAGACCGAAAACCAGCGATTGCTTCGGGAGAGTTGAGCTTCGCTCTATCGTCGCTTTGCGCGTCACTCCCGAAAAAACAGAAATCTCTGATTCCTTTTTTTTTCGAGGATCCACGAAAAAATAATAAAAATCAAAGATTTTTTATTTTTCGGGATCCGTTACCCCGTTACCCCGTTACCCCGTCACTTCTTCTTCTTCTTCTTCTTCTTCAAAATTACTTTATTCGCTTTGTTTCTCAATCCTGCTGATAGGTGGTCTTTATGAAAAAGAATGCTTTCGGTGATTTCTGGTATTAAGTCGGGTTCTTGTTTGCCTACTTTTAGTAAAACATCTAAGGAAAAAGCTCTTACGGCGATTGTTTCGGCTGGATCGTTGAAAAGTGTGAAACATAAGTCGATTAATCGTCCCAATTGCTCCATGTTATTGAGTTGAGCGTATGTGGAATATATTTTAATGTAATTTCGTTTAACGCCAGCAACCGTTTTGGAATCTATTTTTTGGATAATTTCGTCTAAATGGGGTTGAATAAAGTGAGGATTTTTAGCACAGAAATGCATTATTGCCCACGATGCTCTCATATTTACTGGGTAAGAGGCTGAAAAACTAAGCGCTACTACTTGGTCAAAAAGTTCTTGATCGTTGCCAATTTTATCGACAATTTCGTCAATTGTATTTCGACTACTGTGCTTGTTTAGCAAAAGTAATAACTCTTTCATTAATTGTTACTTGTGATTGGTTAAATCAAGTATTCCATTAATAAAAGTAAGTGGATGGCTTGGATTGCCAGGGATGTATAAATCGACAGGATATTTATTCAAAAAATCTCTATTTAGAGTTTCACTTTCTGCATATATTCCACCACTTAACGCATCTGCACCTACTAAAATAATAATTTTTGGACTTGGCATTGCGTCGTAACAAATCTGAAGTGCTTCGGCCATGTTTTCAGTAATTGGACCCGTAATTACCACTCCGTCAGCATGTCGTGGAGAGGCCACAAACTCGATTCCGTATCTTCCCATGTCGAAGTTTACGTTGCCCGCTGCGTTTAGTTCCATTTCGCAACTATTGTCGCCACCCGCACAGACTTGGCGGAGTTTTAGCGAGTGTTTGAAAAGTTTTCTTACTTCGGGACGAATGAGTGATGGGTCAAAGGTGATGGGCGTAGTTACGCCTTTGTGTATAATCAGATGTTCGGGCGAATTGGAAGCTATTTTGTAATCGTTGGTGAATTTAATTCGGTTGGGAAAATCAATTGCACACTGTTTGCAAAAAACACATTTTCTCAAATCCAATCGAAATGGATTGCCCATCAATGCTTTGGTAGGACACATATTGATGAGTGTCGATTCCTCCTCGGGGGTGATGTTTTCGTCAATTTCTGGACGTCCTCGAAAGAGTTCGGTGAGTTCTGCTTTTCGTAAATCTGGAACGTACTGAATTCCGTGCTGTTTTAGTATTTTTATCTCTTTTAACATGATATTATAAATCAAATCCACAATAGGACAAGTTAAAACTCTTATTATTTATCGGAAAATCTGATATTTCCTGATTTCGAACGGCTAACGCCAACGCCATCCAATTGTGCATGGATGGATCTTTTACTTTGTAATGTTTCAAATCGCCATCTTGGTTGGTAATTGCACAGTGACAGATTTCGCCACGCCAGCCTTCGATGAGGGAGATGGAAAATGAATTTGGCCTTAAAGGCGAGTTCATCGAAGGTTTGGGAGTCTTTTCAGTGTTGTTATTTAACATCTCAACCAATGAACCGATGATTTTTAAGGAATTTCTCACCTCAATATTTCGAAGCATTCCACGAGAGAGTACATCGCCAGCATTGCGCAGACTAGGAGTGTGCGAATACTCTTTGTATCCTTGAAAAGGATGAGAAGTTCGTGTGTCGCGAGAGATGCCACAAGATCTCGCTGCCATGCCCACAGCTCCGATGATCCGTGTTTGTCTGTGGGTAACGATGCCATTTCCATCAAAACGCATCAATACCGATGGAAGTGAATAAATTCTGTCAGCCATGTCCATGTATCGTTTTCCAGAATCGTCCAGCGTGAAATTCATCTCCTTCAGAAATTCATTGGTGATTGGATAATTGGTTCCTTCGGTACGGATAAGACCTTTGCCAAAACGATTGCCACAAAGCAGTTGAGTGGTGTTGATGATGGTTGTTCGCAACGCTTCGTTCACTACTTGTCCAAATTGATAAGCAACATCGGTGCAAAGTGCAGCGGTATCGCCAATGTGAACGGCAATGCGCTCCAATTCCAACGCAATCATTCGTTCTATTTGCAATCGCGGAGAGACGTTTGCGTGCGACAGACTTTCCATTAATTGCACATGCGCTAATCCATGTCCCACGGTTGTATCACCCGCAATGCTTTCGGCCAATATCATGCGTTGCAGCGGGTTTTTCAATTGCAAAAACATTTTTTCAACGCCTCTATGCTGATATCCAAGTTGGATTTCTAAATGCAATACCATTTCGCCATTGCAAATAAACCTAAAATGACCTGGTTCAATTACCCCCGCATGAATGGGACCAACGCCCACTTCGTGAAGTTCTTCCCCGGAAATTGAGTAAAAAGGATAGTTGTTCATAATCAGCGATTTGTCCTGTCGATTATGAGCATATCTCACAGGTTTATTCCATGGATGATCTGAAAAAATCACCCCAAAATTCTCCATAATTTCACGTTCAAACATGTGAATTTGCGGAATATCGTTGCTGAGTGATTTCAAAATCACATCATGGCGAGCCGAAGTGTGACTAAACACTGAAATATCATGGGAATGATCGCGCGCAACGGCGCAGATATATTGAAGTTTATCGTCGGTTTCAAAGGCATAATAGACCAAAATATGGTTAGCGTGATCACTCATTTCAGAAGTCAATAATTTTTCAAAATCACCGTAATCGAGCACTGGAATAAGGTCAAAATCAACCGATGGAGCGTTGTTTTTTAGAAGGATATGATTCGTTTCTGATTTCATAAAATACTATTTTGGAAGCACCGCAATGCATTGGTTGATAATAGAGGTTAGAAATTCTGGTTGATAGAAACATACTGAAATTACAGCCAATAGGAATATGTATTGAGTAAGCGATTCCCAAGGACTAACTTTAATCACCAACGGACTATTCTCTTCAATTCTAGGTTTTGAAAACAGAATGTGCATAAACCGAATGGCCATGGCGTAAATTACGAAACATAGTAACAATGCAACCGTGGCGAGCAAAAACCAGTATTTTAGACCAATCATTGTTTTAAAAAGTAATACTTCGGGGATAAACATTCCCGAGGGAGGAATGGCCAAAATTACGAACATTCCAAGAATCAAAACTCCGCCTCCCGCAGGATTTCGTTTCATGTATTCGCCAGATTCATCCAGTTTGAAGGTGTGCAAAAGTCTGGAAACTTGTCCCATTTGAAAAAAGAGACTCGATTTGGTGAATGTATGCAGAATGATTAGCAAAAAAGCAGCATAGTAACCCGCACCTCCTAATCCGATGGAGATGGCCACCAATCCCATGTTTTCGAGCGTTGAATAAGCCAACATTCGTTTGTTGTGTTTCGCTTTGAGCATGTAACCAGCCGCAACAATTAGCGATAAAATTCCTGCCAATATCAATATCCGATTCATCCATTCAAAAATTGGAGAACCTGAAAGCGCAATGTAAATGCGAAAAATAGATAAAAATCCAAGGTTTACCAACCCTGTGGAAATTAAAGCGCCAATGGGAGTGGGAGAGACCGAGTTTGCGTCAATTCCAACGGTGTGCATCGGAAAAAGTTCCATTTTTGTGCTGTAACCAATTAGGATAAAGACAAAAGCGATTTTCAAATAAAGTGGATTCGCATGCAATGCCAATGCAGCGATGGAGGTGAAAGATAAGTCGCTCAATCCTTTGCCGCTAAGGCTGATGAAAAGAATTCCTACATACGCAAATGAAATTCCTATGGAGCACAAAAATAGATATTTCCAAGTAGCTTCTAAGGCTTGCGCTGTTTTTTCGTGATAAATTAACACCGATGCTGCAAGGGTGGTTGCTTCAATCAAAACCCAGACAAACGTAGCATCGTTGGCTAAATATGCACCAGTGATGGTGGTGATAAGTATGATGAACGCTGCATGGTAGTAAAAAAATCGATGGGTAATTCTGTTTCTGAAATATCCTAACCCATGGTAAAAAGAGGCAGATGCGACCACTGTGAGCAATGTGAGAAATAAAGCGCCGAGTGCATCAAACGAGAAGTAGGTGATTTCGGTAATCCCAATATTTGAATCCACCCAAATCGTTAGCATCGCTTGATTGATTAAAAAAAGGATGGTCGCAATAATTGTTGCATTTTTATTTTGGATGGCCAGAATAGAACCACTTAGTACAATTGAAATGATAAAGTAGTATAAAATCATAATCTAACTTTGTGTGATGTTTTACAAATAGTTTTTTTAATTTTTCAACGTGGATAAATTCTCGCTTTCCATGTTTTGGAATTTACTTCCAATTCTGTTGGCAAAAATGGTGATAATCAGTACACTCACAAATACATCCAATAGAATTCCAATGTTAATCAACAGTGGCATCTCTACTCCGATAAGGACAGATAGGAGGAATACTCCATTTTCGATGATTAGAAAACCAATAGTATGTGAGAATAATAGTTTGTGTGTGATAATGAGCAGAATTCCACCCATGAGTGTGAATATTGCAACGGTCATAAAAGCAATGCTGCCAAAATCGGTTTTGAGAAAATTGGCAACAAAAACACTTAATACCAACGCAAGAATCGACAATACCAGTCCGTAAAATGAAGGCATTGCTTTTTTGTGAACCTGATATGTTTTTGTCTTATTTATCACCTTAAACAGGAAGTAAGGGACCAGAATAGCTTTAAAAACGAGTGTTTCAATTGCCACAAAAATCAAGTTGCCAATATTTACATCGTTGAGTTCGATGATGGAGATAAAAAAGAGCAAAATTCCTTGAACAGCCATCAATTTGGCATAGGTTCTAAATCGTTCAGCGGTTGAGATATAAAGAAGTGTAATCGCAAAAGCTATGAGAAAAAAATTAAGCATACTCTATATTTTATTGTTCATTACTAAAACCAAGAAAAAAGCAAGAATACTGATTGCCGAAAGGGTGAAAATGTAGACTGTATTTCGATGCATCTTGTTACGAGCTCTAAACGATTCCATAAATCCAATAATGGCTGCCAGACAGAATTGTAACGCAATAAACAGTGGAATTTGAATCCATACATTCAGCGTGGAAGGAATCAACGAGTTGAAAATCAATGCGCCATAAATCGAAAATTTGAGCATGGTTCCTAGATGAATCAATGCTTTGTCAAATCCACTATTGTCTAAAATCATCACTTCATGAATCATTGTTAGCTCTAAGTGAGTTTTTGGATCGTCTACCGGAAGGCGACTGTTCTCTATCATCGCAATTTGTAATAATAGATAACAGCTGAGGATAGCGATGATGATGAGATAATGGTTGTTGGCGATTTCGAAGTGTGTAAATATTTGAGAAAATGAGGTGTAACCCGTAATTGCGGCAAAAGTAGCTAACAGGATAAAGAATGCGGGCTCGATCAATAAACTGTATAATGCTTCACGATTTGCGCCCATTCCAGCAAATCCGCTGCCGGTGTCTAATGCTGAAATAATGCTGAAGAATTTGCCCAAAGCCAACAGGTATGCAAACATAACAAAGTCGTTGTCGAATGTGATGAGTGCCGCTCTTGGACCAAATGGAATCATTAAAATTACCGTAAGAATTGTGGCTAAAGTCAATGCTGGCGCAATTTGGAATATAATACTTGTAGTGGGACTGAACACGCTTCCTTTGTGCAAAAGCACCCAAATATCTTTTAATGGCTGAATTACGGTCGGTCCTTTTCGCCCACTTGAAATACTTTTCATTCGGATGATGATTCCAGGATAAAAAAGCGCAGTAAATAAAATTAAAACAATGGCAATCATCTTTTATAAAATATTGAAAAATGTTAATATTAGAATAATGAGCATAAACACAAAGGCATAGAGTATGTAATGATGTATTTGCCCCGTTTGCATTACAGCAATCTTTTTAAATAAACTCAATAGCAACTGAATGGGACGATCGATGAATAAGGAGCGAATTACATCGTCTCGCTTCGTCTCAAACGACCTGCTTTCGGGGAATATCTGATCTTCTTCTATCGGAATCATCTCTTTGGTGGAGTGTAATATTGGATTGGCCAAGGTGGAAATATTGTCTGCAAACGAAGAACCTGTGTATTGATGTTTTGAAGTCCCAGCCGTGTATCCACAACCCCATGTTGGACTCGCTTTTACTAAATCCATTTTTTTGAGATGCGTTCGGCGCCACAAAAATAAGATGGTAAATAATAGGATGAAAATTCCACCTACCAGACCAATGGTGGCAATGTTTGAGGTTTCGAAATAGTCTAAACTGGCGATAGTTAGCGAAGTATTGTTCACCACAATGTTGCTAATTGGTTTGATGATTACCATGGGCATTATTCCAATAAATAGGAGCAGAGAGGCGATGACTGAAAACAGGACCAAGGTGGATTTGTCGGTCTCTTTTGCGTGAGTCACCATTTCGCTTCTGGGAGTTCCCAAAAAGACCACACCAAATGCTCGTGTGAACGTGAACAAAGCCAGTCCGCCAATCAGCGCTAATCCAATGATGCCAGAAATAACCAATCCTGATTCGTAAAAGCTGATTTCGCCGATGGAGTTAAACATCGATGAGTAGATTAAAAACTCGGAGATAAATCCATTAAAAGGAGGCAATCCGCAGATGGCAAGAGCGCCCATTAAAAATAATATTGCGGTATAGGGCATTTTTTTAATCACTCCGCCCAGCATCTCAATATTTCGGGTGTGAGTGGCTTTGTACACCGAACCTGCATTAAAAAAGAGCAACGATTTAAATAAGGAGTGGTTGATAATATGCAAAATAGCGCCAGTGAATCCTAAAAGTTCAATGATGGGTGATTGAATGGCTCTTCCAATCAGTCCCAAAGCCAGTCCAATGCCTATAATTCCAATGTTTTCGATGCTGCTGTAGGCCAACAGGCGTTTTAAATCTTTCTGGTTGGTGGCAAACAGAATTCCAACCACTCCGGTGATGATGGAGATAATAAGCAAAAAAGTTCCAATGCCAAGTAAGTGAGAATTTAAGGACAATATTACCCGTAAAATTCCATATATTCCCAATTTTATCATCACCCCCGACATTACGCCAGATACGTGCGAAGGAGCCTCTGGATGCGCTAATGGCAACCAAGAGTGCAATGGGATAAAACCCGCTTTGATGCCAAATCCAATAAAAAGAAGTCCAAATAATAAAATGTTGTCGTGAGATGCAAAATAGATGGAAAGAGTGTCGAAACTGGCACTGCCCGTTTCAATTTCAAGAATTAAAAAACTGATTAGTAGAAATATAAATCCAACATGCATCTGGATGAGGTAATTGATGCCTGCTTTCATCGTGTTTCTGTCTTCCGCATCAAATATTACGAGTAAAAATGAGCTCAATCCCATAATTTCCCAAACAATTAGAAATGGAAATCCATCGCGGAAAGAAGTCACAAATACCATAGATAGATACAAAAATAGGTAGGAGAGGTAATGGATGGAGAATTGAATGGGCTCTTTTTTTGTGAAATAGGGCGCTAAGTAACTTTTTGCGAACAAAAATCCCGTGACAGAAGTAAAGTTGATGACCAAGATAAACAGTGCCGATATTCCATCGATGGTGATGGTTGGAAACAGAATGGATTGAAAAAATAAAATGGAATATTTGATGGGTTCGTTGGACTGAAGTGCCTGAATAGCAACAAAACTAGAGATTCCTACAAAGATGGATAACAAGGTGAGGGTAAGCCAATATTTATATTTTAATGGAATGGCGATGAGCGCCAATATTGCAAACAGAAAAATAAGGAGAGCAAATTCTATCATGTTGATATACATTTAGTTGTACGACAATTAGTTTGATGTGAAATCGTTGTGAAAAGTCTAAATAAAACACTTTTACTAAGGTCTCGAATTTTATGCAAAATTACACAAAAAAGGGGCTCCCGGGCGATAGATTATTAATAATTATGAACTATTGTTGTTCATAAAGTGTAATTCCCAAATTCACCCATTGGCAAATACATAAAATCAGAATAAATCAGATAGTTTATAAAAAATGACTTCGATGAATACATTGCAATCTGATTTTTTATACATTTGGGGTGAAATTGGGATAAGACTTTGGTAAGATATTTCTTTTGAGTAAGCAAAGACGTCAAGGATTTGCGTTTCAGTAGAAAAAAGTTATTAAAACGAAAAGCAATAAACAGTATGAGCGAAGATATGGATTTGTTAAGATATAAACCAAATAGAGATTTTTTACTCTATAAAACTGCTAATGGGGATATTAAGGTAGATGTTTTGTTGCAAAATGAAACTATTTGGATGCCTCAAAAAAAAATAGCAGAACTATTTCATGTTGAAGTTCCTGCCATATCTAAGCATTTGAAAAATATTTTTGAGAGTGAAGAATTAGATGAAAAAGTGGTTGTTTCCAAAATGGAAACAACCACTCAACATGGCGCTATATCAGACAAAACACAAAGTAAACCAACAAAATTTTACAATCTTGATGCAATCATTGCAGTAGGCTATCGTGTTAATTCGAAAAGAGCAACACAATTTAGGATATGGGCAACCGCTGTATTAAAAGAGTTTATTATAAAAGGTTATACAATGGATGTGGAACGATTAAAAAATCCACAACCAATTTTTGGACAAGATTACTTTAAAGAACAGCTCGAAAAAATTAGAGAAATTCGGAGTTCTGAACGTCGGTTTTATCAACAAATAACGGATATTTATGCTGAATGTAGTATCGATTATGATTATGATTCAGTAGTGACAAAAGATTTTTTTGCAACCGTACAAAACAAACTTCATTGGGCAATAACAGGCAAAACAGCTGCTGAAATAATAGTAACCAGAGCAAATCATGAAAAAGAAAAAATGGGTTTAACCAATTGGAAAAACTCACCGGAAGGAAAAATCAGAAAAACGGATGTTACTATTGCTAAAAATTATCTTACTGCAGATGAATTAAGACCTCTCAACCGATTTGTCACGATGTATTTAGATTATGCAGAAGATCAGGCTGAACAAGGAATAGCAATGACCATGAAAGATTGGGCAGACAAGTTAAATGCTTTTTTACAGTTTAATCAAAAAGATATATTACAAAACTTAGGTAAAGTTTCTGCTGCAATAGCAAAAGAGTTTGCCGTAAAAGAGTACGAAAAATACAAACCAATTCAAGATAGATTTTTTGAAAGCGATTTTGATAAAGAAATAAAGAAACAATTAAATAGTTAGTAAAAATATATGTTGATTTTTTAGCGTAAAATTAAGCGGAAAAGTGGTTCGTTCCAAAATGGAACTAACCACTCAGCACGACTCTAAAACAACCTTGAATCCATTGAATTTAATAGTTTTATGAATAAAATGTTGTGATTAGTTCCCCAACAAACACTTTTTAACGCCAGATTTCTCGCTAAATTCACCAAAAAAATCCTCAAAATTTAAAATTTATTTTTTTGCATTAATATTTGTATTATGTTTGTTCATTAAATGAACTATTTTTTTTATGAACTATTATTAGAAAACAACTATTAAAATATGAATAATATAGAACTCAAAAAACTGTTAATGAATATTCCCATCAAATTATGTAGGAATATGAACAATGAATTTGTTAAATCGATTTTTCAGGATTTGAAAATTGATTTTTCATTGCAACATTATATGATTTTGAAATTATTGGAAGGTGGTAAACACTTATTTGTTACAGAATTTGTTGAGGTACTGTGTATTACAAAACCTCAAATGACTTCGTTAATAGACAAATTGATTAAAATTGGTTATGTAAATCGAACCAATGACATAAACGATAGGCGGAAAATATACATATCTATCACCAAAGAAGGGGAGGCTATTGCTTCTAAAATCAACAATGCTATCAACAGTAAAATTGATACGCATTTAGTTAAATTGCCACAAGAAGAGTTAATAACGTTAGAAAAAGGGTTGTTGGTTCTTCAAAAACTATGTTTAAATTGTAATAAAAATCAAGAAGATGAATAAGAAAAAAACGTTATTAGAGTCAGTGAGTCAACGAGTTGAGTTTAAACGTAAGTTTAGTTTATGGGAATTGTATCGTTCTTTTGTTTTTGCACCAAGGGCAATGTCCAAACTGATTGGAAACAATAAGAGTAAATTAGTGGATAAACAATTTGTGGAGCGTTTGCAATTGGCTGTAACCGAAGTAAATGGATGTGCAGCATGTTCCTATCAGCATACACAAATGGCTTTAGAGCAGGGGATGAGCAATGAAGAGATTAGCAGTTTTTTAAGTGGAGCGGATGATTTTATCAGACCAGAAGAAGCCAAAGCAATCATGTTTGCGCAACATTTTGCAGATTCCAGAGGGTTTCCCAAAAAAAATGCCTATGATTCGATTGTGACAGAGTATGGAAAAAAAGAGGCCCGCATTATTCTTTCTGCATCTCAAATGATGATTGCTGGGAATATGTATGGAATTCCATTTAGTGCATTTTTCTCTCGACTCAAAGGTCATCCCTATAAAGATAGCACCTTGTTTTACGAATTAGGAATGTTGGTGGTTGGTCTTCTTTCTTTGCCATTTGCCATCATTCATGGATTTCTAAGAGCTTTGGTTGGTTTGCCAAATGAAAGATTTGACAAAAGCGTGACTGAATAATATCGGATGAAATAACAATCCATTTTTAGCTTCGTTGAGCTCCTTTAAGTCGGTTCAGCGTTAAACTGCTATTTTAAACTCTAATTCATCTATGTAAAACTCGATTTTTAAGATCTTGTTTGCCTCAAAAAATTAATTTTTAGAAACCCTCATAATAAAAAAAATAGTTTATTTTTGTTGAAAGTTATCTACCTGAAACGGATTTAGTATGTTGGCGTTATGCCCTATTCTAAAAACAAATAAAACGATGAAAACAACAAATACACTATTCGCATTAATTGTTCTTTTTTGCATTCCAATTGTAAAAGGACAAACAGACTGGACTTTGATTTCGCAGCCAGGCATTAATCTTATTATTGTAAATCAGACAACAGGATATTCATACATTAATGAACCTGTGGGGTCTCATGGAATGAAATATACTTTAAAAAAATCAACCGATGGTTTTCTCTCTTTTGCAAATATTAGATCGAAAACAGGCGATTTTGGCTGTTATAGTTTGGATGAAATGTTTTATACAGACTCTGAAACAGGTTTTATCGCTGAGCTTTGTCAAGGAGTGACGCAAATTAATAAAACTGTTGATGGGGGACAAAATTGGACAGTGACTGGTTTTAGTGGATACTACGGTTTATCTATGGATTTTATAGGAAATATGGGGTACTACTCTTTTTCCCCGGGCGGCAGTAATTTTTCGTATTTTCTGCAAAATGGAACTCAAGTTTATGTTACGAAGAAATATATTTTCACAAAAGATAATTATGAATATCCCAATCACACCACTAATATCAAGGCTGTTTTCAAGTGTTAAATGCAACTTGTTGTTTTTGCAAATTTAATGATAAATATTCATTTGGCGTTAAATAATTTAATTTTTTTCTTGGTCTGTTGTTTAGCTTGTGTTGTGCATATTTAACTTGTTGATCTGTAATGTTTTCAAATGAACTTCCTTTTG
>JBBRGJ010000104.1:0-11789 GCA_038240835.1 Bacteroidales bacterium
CATTTGGCACAAGCCATATTTACCAAAATGGATGGAGATATCAGAGTTAAAGATGATACAATTATTGTTACATGCTATAATGCGCCTGAAAAATTAAATTTACAAAACAATTATCAAAATCTGCCAGCCAAATTGATATCTGAAGGGATAAATCCTCAAATACCATGGCTGTATAACTATAAACTTGATTTCAGATTTAAATGAAAATAACTAAAATAAACAACCCTAATAAAATCGCTGATAATTATCGGGATTAAAGCCTGCTTGCCACGCTCCAAGCGTTGGTCGTGAGCCCTCCTTTGGAGGATAAATTTATCGAACGGAAGGATTTTTAAGGCACTTTCACAAGACTTTTACTTTAATACTTCGATTCAAAGCAGAAAAATTAGTGAGCGGTCTTAATCCAATACTAAGGAGGTTGGCTCAATTACTTTGAAATAAAAGGGGTGACTTATCCAGCCATGAGCAAACGTCGATTACGTGTGCAGTAAACAAAATATTATTTTGTGTTATCTGAAAAACTACTGTATGATGATCTTTTTATTAACGGTTTGATTTTCATCTTGAATTTTTAGAAAATAAATTCCTTTTGAAAATGAATGTACATTAATCTCAAAATCGTTTTGATTCTGAAATTTATTTGTCAACACTACTTGACCATTAATATTGAAAATTGTAATATTAATTTCGGACGAATTACGGTTGTTATTTGTAACAGTCAAAACATTTACAGCTGGATTTGGAAATACAGTGTATGAAATTTCATCCTTAATATTTTCATTAATGGCTGTGGGGAAAACAATGTTTGAGTTTTTCAATTTCAATAAAAACAACGACCTTGAAGTGTTATGTACAATTGGATTTCGATATCCACATGCTAAAATTTGGGAATTAGGAAGTAGTTCTAAATCAAAAAAACAAGC
Organism: Bacteroidales bacterium; assembly: GCA_038240835.1. Classification (GTDB taxonomy): domain Bacteria; phylum Bacteroidota; class Bacteroidia; order Bacteroidales; family WCHB1-69; genus JBAXTE01. The sequence continues at coordinate 924 of JBBRGJ010000104.1, forward strand.
TAAAGAACCAATAGTTGAATGTAAACCATAATCGAATTTCATCAAACCAGTGCCATTAAAATCGGAATCTAAATTTCCGTTTTCATCCATTAAGGCAATAAATGCTTTTTCGTGATAATTTCCTGAAACTTTGCTTATTGTTTTTCCGCCAATCAGCATTTTATTGTCAGAAGTTATAAGTACTTTTTGAAAAAATGCAGTTGAATCGCCTTGAAATAAATAGGTTGAAAAACCTTGAGGGAAAATAGGAGCGGGGCTGCCATCGGAGTTTAAAATTAAAATATAGCCAGTATTTGTTTCGCCATATCCATCATCAAATCCTGAAAAGTAAACGGGTTGGCTATGACCGACAACTACAATTTTATTATCGGTGCGTATTGCAATAGATGTTGGTATTTCGTATGCTGCTGTATTAATTACTGTTTTTCCTCCTACACCAAACGAATTATCAAGCACTCCATTTCCATCCAGTTTTAAAACGTATGTATCGCTCGCATTAATGGTGTCGTTTTGATTGTATTTAGTCATCAGTCCGAACGTATTTCCGTTATTATCTGTTACTAAATCGACCAATGTTGCATAGTTTGGATCACTATAAATGCCATTAATGCCGAATGAATCGTCCATTGTTCCATTGTTATTAACCCTTCCTACAAAAGGTTTTCCTGCAATTCCTCTGCCTGCAATTAAAAACTTCCCACTTGGAGTTATTAACACTCTTTCGGGATTGGCAAAAAGTCCAGAAGTGCCAAAAACATCCTCGGATAAAATTTTGCCATTAAATCCAAAAGTACTATCAATTACTCCATCTGTTTTTAAGCGCATCATAATAAACTGAGGAGCTCCACAAACACCACCTGTGCAATATTCCGTTTCACCGATTACCACAATTTTTCCGTCAGATTGAATCTTAATGTCTTTATTTTTGGATTGATCTCCAGCAAAAATTTTCGATACTCCATTATTCCCAAAACTTATGTCTGGACTTCCATCTGGATTATATCGGTATGTGTAAAACCAAAAATTAGTGTTTTCGTTGGGATTCGATTTATCCACTGCAATTACAATTTTTCCATCGGTCTGAATTGCCATATTATTACCGATTCCAACATTGTTTTCACTGTTTCCACTTACTCCGTATGGAATGTATCCATTGGTACCAAATGTGCTGTCAGCGATTTGAGCTTTTCCAGACAGAGTGAAAATAATAACTAAAAAACAGAATAAATATTTTTTTGTTTTCATAAATAATATGCTTATTAATTGATTTCTATTGGAATACAATATTACAAAAAAAAATAGATATTTCAAAAATTATTATCCCAATGGAATAAAAAATCAGAAATAGTTTTTTCAATCTGTCATTGGTAGTTTATCGAAGGACTTTCTAAAGCACTTTCATAAAGCTTTTTCTTTAACACTTCGACAATCACGATAGCTATCGTGACAGCAAGATAAGTGTGAAATAGAATAATATAATGCCCTATTTTTATTCTTACCTTGGTATTATATTGTATCTTTGCAGTAGAATTTGATAATAATATGGCAGCGAAAAAAATTAAACACGACGGTCGAATTACCGCCATTCATGGATCGAATATTACGGTAACTATTTTATCTAAAAGTGCTTGTACTTCTTGCGAGGCTAAGGGTTTGTGTAATAGCTCCGAGATAAAAGATAAAGATATTGACATAAAGTATTTTGGAACCGAAACTTGGGAGGTTGACCAATTGGTAAATGTTGCCATGAAACCATCCATGGGTTCTAAAGCTGTTTTATATGGCTATCTGTTTCCTTTTCTCTTTTTAATTGCTGCTTTAATTGCTGTTTCTGCCATTACTCCCAACGAAATCATTGTTGGTCTTTCCGCGCTTGGAGGCGTAGTCCTTTACTTTGTTATACTTTGGTTGTTTAGAGAGAAACTAAATGATACCTTTATCTTTGAAATAGAAAAATTTGTCGATACACAGTCGATCTGTAAATAATAATCGCTAATCGTTGAAAGCACATCCAATATTATCACAATTTGTAAATACTCCTTCTGTTAAAGAGTTAAATGCACTGCTTTTAGATAAGAAATCTATCCATTTAAATGGATTAAAAGGCTCTTCGCCTGCTCTTATTGCGGCTTCTGTATTGATAGATAATGGGGGACAACATCTGTTTGTTTTGCCCGACAAAGAAACTGCAGCTTATTTTTGCAACGATCTTGAACATCTTTTACTTCAACGGGAGCTGGATTTTACGCAGAAAAAAGTGTTGTTTTACCCAACATCATACCGCCGTCCATACGAAATTGTGAAAACGGACAATGCAAATGTGCTTTTGAGATCCGAAGTGATAACCAAATCTGGCACTGTTAAACGATTGGCAATTGTCTCTTACCCCGAAGCGCTGATTGAAAAAGTGGTGACACGCTCATTCTTGTCAAAAAACACCTTTAAATTATCAGTGAACGATGGCTTGGATGTTGATTTTTTACTTGAATTTTTGACCGATTACCACTTCGAACGAGTTGATTTTGTGGTGGAACCGGGACAGTTTTCGGTGCGTGGTGGCATTGTGGATGTTTTTTCTTTTGCCAACGATTTGCCTTTTCGAATTGAGTTGGGTGGCGACACGGTTGAATCTCTGCGGACCTTTGATCCGGAGTCGCAACTTTCGGTGAACAAATCTAATAGTATTTCCATCACCCCCAATACTCAAGATAGAAGTGTGAACGAAAAACATATCTCTATTTTTGAATATCTTGGAAGTAACACCACGCTCTGGTTTGCCGATTTGTCTTACACCATCGACAAATTGGAATCTGAATATAAAAAATCCGTGGATGTTTTCGAACAGCTGAATTCGCCCATCAATCAATTGCCTCCTCAGGAACTGTTTGTTTCTGAACAAGAGTTGCTAAAAAACTTGGTGAATCATGCTTGTGTGGAGATGAGCCACAATCCGTTTTTACGAAAATTAGTAGAAATAAACTTCAATATTCAAGCTCAGCCCTCTTTTAATAAGAATTTTGATCTCTTTTATCAAACGTTTTCCGATTTATGGCAACGGAATTATAAGGTTTCAATTACCTCCGATAATACAAAACAGCTACAACGGATTGAGTCAATTGTCACCGATATTAGTGCTGGCAAATCAGAAGAAATGCCTATTTGTAGTTATGTAAAACTCTCTCTTCACGAGGGGTTTATTGATAATGACAATCAGTTGGCACTTTTTACAGATCATCAGATTTTTGATCGATATCACCGTTTTTCGTTGCGCGATGGACATAAAAAGAGTGAAGCCATTACACTCAAGGAGATTTATAATCTTCAACCTGGCGATTACATTACGCATGTTGATCATGGAGTGGGGCGGTACGATGGTCTTGAGAAAATGGTTGTAAATGGCAAAATGCAGGAAGCTATTCGATTGGTTTACAAGGATCAGGATTTATTGTACATTAGCATTCACTCTCTACATCGAATCTCTAAATATGTTGGCAAAGATGGCTCTCCACCGTCGCTTCACCGATTGGGATCGGGAGTGTGGGCAAAAACCAAAGAGAAAGCCAAACAACGGGTCAAAGATATTGCCAAGGAACTGATATTACTCTATGCAAAACGTAGAAGTTCGAAAGGATTTGCTTATACTCCAGACACTTACATGCAAACGGAATTGGAAGCTTCGTTTATTTACGAAGATACTCCCGATCAAATTAAAGCCACCGCTGATGTAAAACAGGACATGGAGCGTGATTTTCCAATGGATCGATTGGTGTGTGGAGATGTTGGTTTTGGAAAAACTGAAATTGCCATAAGAGCTGCATTTAAGGCCGTTGCTGATAGTAAACAAGTCGCAATTTTAGTTCCTACCACCATTTTGGCGTTGCAACATTATAAAACTTTTGCCGAACGATTGAAAGAATTTCCCTGCAAAGTGGATTATATCAACCGTTTTAAATCTGCCAAACAACAAAAAGAGACTCTTAGCCGATTGGTGGATGGCAAAATTGATATATTAATAGGAACGCATCGAATATTGAGCAAAGATGTGGAATTTAAAAATTTGGGATTGCTCATCATTGACGAAGAACAGAAGTTTGGTGTCTCTGCAAAAGAGAAATTACGCCAGATGAAGATAAATGTAGATACGCTCACACTTACGGCGACTCCTATTCCAAGAACACTCCAGTTTTCGATGTTGGGTGCGCGTGATTTGTCTATCATAAATACGCCACCTCCCAATCGTTATCCCATTCAAACAGAGGTGCATCCTTTTGATGAAACACTGATTCGAGATGCTATTTTGTATGAAATTTCACGTAATGGGCAAGTGTTTTTTGTCCATAATCGGATTAGCAATTTGCCCGAAATTGCAGGAATGATTCAACGAAATATTCCCGATGCTAAAGTTGTGATTGCACATGGTCAGATGGATGGCGCTAAATTAGAAGTCATTATGCTCGATTTTATCGAAGGGAATTTTGATGTATTGGTGAGCACTACCATTGTGGAGTCGGGTTTGGATATTACCAATGCGAACACAATCATTATCAACGAAGCCCAAAATTATGGGTTGAGCGATTTGCACCAGTTGCGTGGACGAGTAGGTAGAAACAATAAACGTGCTTTTTGTTATTTGTTTACACCGCCAAAATCTGTGATTACCGACGAGGCTCGGCGACGACTAAAAGCATTGGAAGATTTTTCCGATTTAGGAAGTGGTTTTAACATTGCCCTTCGCGATTTAGATATTCGTGGTGCAGGTGATATGTTAGGCGGTGAGCAAAGCGGATTTATTTCGGATATTGGTTACGAAATGTATCAACGTATTATCGATGAAGCGATTAGAGAGTTGAAATCAAAAGAGTTTAAATCGCTTTATGCGCAAGAACCAGTGGGTGTATTGCCTGCAGATTGTGCGTTGGATACTGATATGGAGCTGTTAATTCCAGATGTTTATGTGTCAAATGCAGCCGAAAGACTATCGTTGTACAAAGAATTGGATAACTTAGAATCTGATGACCAGTTGACTAATTTCAGCAAAAAACTGATTGATATGTTTGGGCAGATTCCTAATTCTACCAGAGAATTAGTTTTGTCGATAAAACTGAGAAGAATGGCGCGAGATATTGGATTTGAAAAAGTAACCCTCAAGAACAATAAGTTTACCGCTCATTTTATCTCCGATCCAAACTCAGACTATTTTTCGTCGGAACATTTTTCGAAAGTCCTCAATTATGTCCAACTTCACCCCCAAACTTGCAAAATGAAGCAAATGCATGATAAATTGAGCATCAACATCTCAAATGTCCCTTCTATTATTGAAGCCATCCGGTTGATGGACGAAATTTTTGTCAGTTTATAACGGTTTAGCTTAGTTTTTATCTTTTTTTTCAAAATTGTTTCAGTTTGTAATTTATTTATTATATTTGCATGATTCATTAAACAAAAAAGGGGGATTTTATGAAAAACAAAGGGTTGTTAGTGTTTTTTATCGGATTATTTTTTGCTTGCAGTGCACAGCAGCAAGTTTCTAAAACCATTGCACATGGCGGACTCGAAAGACAATATTTAGAATATGTTCCTTTTGTGTACAATGAAAATACAGCCGTGCCACTTCTTATTTGTTTACATGGATTAGGTGATAATATGGCTAATTTTTCAACCATTAGCATGAATTTAATTGCTGATACTGCCAATTTTATTGTGCTTACTCCGCAAGCAATTAGCTCTTTTATGGGAGCAGCTTGGAATTCAGGTGCAAGTACTTCTGGGATGCAATTAAATCAAAATGTGGACGACATCGGTTTTATTGGACGGTTAATAGATACCACAGCTGCATTATACAATATTGATTTGAAGAGAGTTTATGTTACTGGATTTTCGATGGGTGGTTTTATGTGTCATCGCTTGGCTTGCGAATATGGTCACCGAATTACGGCCATTGCCTCTGTAGCTGGTACTATTGGTTCAGCGTTGCAATGCAATCCGGGGAGAGCTATTCCGATGATTCATTTTCATGGCACTGCCGATCAAACGGTTGCTTATACTGGAAATCAATATGGGTTGGATGTGGATTCTCTGTTGAATTTTTGGGCAACAAAACATGGTTGTCAACCCGATCCTGTTCATGCTCTGATGCCAGATGTTGCGGCCGATGGTTTTACAGTAGATCATTATACTTATTTTAACCAAGCAGTTATTGCGCCAGTAGAACATTATAAAGTGACGGGAGCTATACACCAATGGATTTACACTCCTGCTAATGATATAGATTATACAACCCTAATTTGGAAGTTTCTTTCTCAATTTTCTAACGAACAAGTAGGCATTGATGAGAGTCAAAATTATTCAGTTGCAGTTTCTCCAAATCCAACAAGCAGTTTTGTAAACATTGATTTAAATTTTGAGGCCGGATCTATAACTGTTTACTCTATGGATGGAAAATTAGTTAAATCATTCACCGCAAACGGAAAAAACATATCGGTAGATTTGTCTTCTTATAAAAATGGCGTATATCTTTTCCGTATTTTCGACCGTGAGCTGAATTTTAGAAGTTCTTCGATGGTGACTGTGGCAAAATAGGTGATGAAAAATTAATTTTCAAGAATACTTTATGTAACGCCGAAGCGGATTTTTGAAAAGTTTTTTTCCTGATTGATATTGAATAATCGTTTCATCTAGGAAGTGGTTCAACTTGGCTTGTCGTGGGTTAGATTAGGGTAAATTTGTACTAAAGCGAACAAAGTCAGGTGATTGACCTGGGTTTGATGTGATTAAATTAAAGCATTTTTTTTTAGGTGGAAATTCTTTTTTTTGTCAAATATTTGTTATATTTGCATAAGAAATTACTCACCAAAAAAAACAAACATGGCAAAAACTACAAAAATAAATGTCAAAGGAACAGAAATAGTCCTTTTAAGAAGCGAAAAAGAAGATTTTATTAGTCTTACGGATATAGCAAGATATCGCGACTCGGAAAGAAGTGATTATATTCTACAGAACTGGATGCGAAATCGAAGTACAATTGAATTTATAGGACTTTGGGAACTATTCAATAATCCGAATTTTAATTCCATCGAATTCGATGGAATTAAAAACTTATCTGGTTCTAATAGTTTTTCATTAACTCCAAAAAGGTGGATAGAAATGACAAATGCTACAGGAATTATTTCTAAGACTGGACGTTATGGAGGAACTTTTGCTCATAAAGATATTGCATTTGAATTTGCAACATGGATTAGTGCAGAGTTTAAGTTTTACTTTATCAAAGAATTCCAACGCCTCAAAGATGATGAAAATGATCGGTTGAAGTTAGACTGGAATTTTCAACGTACCTTGGCAAAAGTAAATTACCACATTCATACGGATGCCATAAAAGAAAATTTAATTCCAGTTGCGTTAGACAAACACCAGGTGGGAGCGGTATATGCTCACGAAGCAGATTTGCTCAATATGGCCTTGTTTGGCAAAACTGCTCAACAATGGAAAAATGAAAACCCTGATGCGGATGGAAATATCAGAGATATGGCAACGATTGAACAATTGGTGGTGCTTTCAAATATGGAAAGTATTAATTCTGTCCTTATCAATCAAGGGGTGTCTCAAACTCAGCGATTAATCCAGCTAAACACCATTGCAATTACTCAAATGAAATCATTGATTGGAAACCGGAACTTGAAAAACTTAAAGTAGTTTTTGTATTTATTTATGTTTTATATTTGTGCTGAAGAATTATTTAAGAATTACTCAGATGAAAAAAATCAACCAACTATTATTCGTAATATTGCTGTTCTCGACCATTTCGGCAAATGCTCAAAATTTCTCCATTTTTGAGAAAGAGAACAACTATTTTTTTGAAAATAGCTCAGAAATGTTTGCCGTTAAAGCCGATTCTTCTGTCGTTCTATCGTCTGGAGATACTTCGTATTATTTTTTAAATATGTATTGGGATCCTATTTACAATCCAATAAATTGTGCAGATTTATTTGCGGGTTCATTGTTTGGGAGAAAAGCGACAAATCGAGCAGATACTGTTTTTGTGATGTACAATTACTTGCTAGATAGTTTGGTTTTTAAAACACATTATCCCAGAGGGGAAAGTTGGATTGTGTATCGATGGCCCACTCAGGATTTAATATTAAAAGCCTCTATTACAGATCAAAGTACTCAAAATGTGATGGGCGTGTTGGACGAGGTGAAAACCATTACTTTTTCGGTGCAAAACAGTTTTAATCAGTCAGTAACCACTAATCCGTTTCATGACAAATTCCTATTACTTTCCGAAAATTTTGGATTACTTAATGCCTTTAATTTTTACAAGTTTCCGAACGATACACTTTTGTATGATTTGGTGGATATAACTCCCACTTCAGAATACAGAATGAAAACAATTAAAAAAATATATGATTTTAATATTGGGGATGAGTTTCACACCTTTTTTACCGATGTTAGATATGGGATGAATAATACTGTTTATGATGGAACTATTCAGAGGGTTATTCAAAAAGTAGTGTCGAAAACTACTTATAATCCCGATACCGCAATTACTTATCAATTTGAACGTTGCCAGATGATTTTTAATTACTTAAATTACATCGTAGATACTACGTATACGTACGATACCGTGACAACTGTTTATAGTTACTGCAATTTTTCCGATAGTTCTTTGTTTCAAATGCCCCGTGAAACTTTTTATAGACCAATTGGTATTTACGAAAATAATTTTTTAACGTTAAAAGATTACAATAATAGGTTAGAATACAAGTATATCGATCGTTTAGATTATTATTTCAACAATAATTGTTGGGATTTTACATATATAGATCCTGGTCCGAATGTTACTCAATATTATGAAGGATTAGGAGGGCCTTTTTACAATTATTATATTTGGTCATCATACCTATGCCTTAAAAGAATCAATTTGGTCTATTACAAAAAAGGCGAAACCACATGGGGCAGTCCCATTGCGCCAAACTGCCTGAGTCTGATCAACGATGTGCAAGAATTGAAACCTTCAGCCTCTGAAGTAAATATATATCCAAATCCGGCCAGGAACAAGGTTTTTGTGGATCTTAAAAACGTTGACTCAAAAAGTGTAACCATCGAAATTTTCTCTTTGGAAGGAAAGATGTTGCAACAACAAACAATTGCAACCAATTCAATCTCCGAAATCGACATTCAATCTTTACCATCGGGAATGTTTGTGCTGAAAATCAGAGATAAAAACCAGATTATCGTTAAGTTGTTGAATAAGATGAGATAATATTTATAAATAAAAGAGGTCACCCGAAAGGATGACCTCTTTAATTTTATAAACCTTGAGGGGTTTTAAAAGTTCGATTTTTTGAGGCGAATGAGATTTTTAAATCGGAGAATACTTTCGTATTTGAGAGTTTAAAAATCGAAATTCAACGACGAAAAACGTATTTTTAAAGACCCAAATTAGTTTTTCACCTCTTCGTAATCAACATCGGTCACATTATCCGCGTTTCCTCCTTCGTTGCCTGGTTGTTGACCTTGGTCAGCACCTGGTTGTTGTGCACTTTGATCTTGTTTGTACATCTCTTCCGAAGCTGCATTCCAAGCGTTGTTGAGTTCTGTAGTTGCGGTTTCGATGGTTGCAAAATCTTTCGCTTCGTGCGCTGTTTTAAGTTTCGCAACGGCTTCTTCGATTGGTCCTTTTTTGTCAGCAGGAACTTTGTCGCCGAACTCTTTCAACTGTTTTTCAGTAGAGAAAACCAATGCATCAGCAGCATTTAGTTTATCAATTTCTTCTTTTTGAACGCGATCTGATTCAGCATTTACTTCTGCTTCTGCTTTCATTTTTTTGATCTCTTCATCGGAAAGTCCAGAGGAAGCCTCAATACGAATTCGTTGTTCTTTTCCAGTTGCTTTATCTTTAGCCGCTACGTGTAAAATTCCGTTAGCATCGATGTCGAATGTTACCTCTACTTGTGGAACGCCACGAGGAGCTGAAGGAATTCCATCTAAGTGGAAACGACCGATGCTTTTGTTGTTAGCTGCCATGGGACGTTCGCCTTGGATAATGTGAATTTCTACACTTGTTTGGTTGTCAGCAGCAGTGCTAAATGTTTCAGATTTACGAGTAGGAATGGTTGTGTTTGATTCAATTAATTTGGTCATTACACCACCTAATGTTTCGATTCCTAGTGAAAGAGGAGTTACATCAAGTAACAAAACATCTTTTACTTCACCTGAAAGTACACCACCTTGAATAGCTGCACCTACTGCTACTACTTCGTCAGGGTTAACACCTTTGGAAGGAGCACGTCCGAAAAATTCTTCTACCACACGTTGAATAGCAGGAATACGAGTAGATCCACCTACTAAAAGTACTTCGTTGATGTCGGATGGTTTTAAACCAGCATCCGAAAGAGCTTTACGACAAGGTTCGATTGTTTTTTTAACTAAATCTTCTACTAATTGTTCAAACTTAGTTAAGGTTAGTGTTTTTACTAAGTGCTTTGGAATACCATCTACTGGCATAATGTAAGGTAGATTGATTTCCGTTGAGTTTGAGCTCGAAAGTTCAATTTTTGCTTTTTCAGCAGCTTCTTTCAGTCTCTGGAGAGCCATCGGGTCTTTCTTAAGATCCACTCCTTCATCTTTTTTGAATTCTTCTGACAGCCACTCAATGACCATCTGATCGAAATCATCGCCGCCAAGGTGCGTATCACCATTTGTTGATTTAACTTCGAATACGCCGTCACCCAGTTCAAGTATGGAAATATCAAAAGTTCCTCCTCCCAGGTCGAATACTGCAACTTTCAGATCTTTGTTCTTTTTATCGAGGCCGTATGCCAATGCTGCCGCAGTAGGCTCATTTATGATCCTTCTGACATTAAGACC
>JBBRGJ010000105.1:0-11674 GCA_038240835.1 Bacteroidales bacterium
TAAAATCTTTTGCAGAATCGATGAAAAACTCAGCAAACAACCTGTTTAATCTACTAGAAAACCTGCTAGAGTGGGCACGTATGAAACGTGGATTAATTCCATTTTATCCAAAAGTGCTTCAAACAAATACGCTGTTAAACAACGCTGTTCAACCACTTATCGATTTAGCAAAGAACAAACTCCAAACAATAGAAATTTGTTCTACAAACATATCCCTGATTGCAGATGAGCACATGATGTATTCCGTGATTAGAAATATTGTTTCAAATGCTATAAAATTCACACCCGAAAATGGAAAAATAACATTAACAGCGTATCGGACATTGGGAAATATTGAGATACAAATATCCGATAATGGAATTGGGATGAATCCAGAAATTTCAGAAAACCTATTTCGCATTGACAAACAAGCAAATAGGATAGGAACGAATGGTGAAGCTAGTTCAGGACTTGGGTTAGTTCTTTGCAAAGAGTTTATTGATAAGCATAATGGAAAAATATGGGTTGAGAGTATTGTAAATAAAGGAACTACCTTTTACATTTCGATTCCAAATTAATATCGTGAAGGGTGAATGGTTAATGGTGAAGGGTGAATGGTTGGTTAATAGTTGATGGTGAATGGTGAAGGGTAAATGGTGCTAAGCTCGTTTTGCTTTGCGACCGGTTTGCTTCGCTAGGGGTTTGTTTCGCTAGCAAGTTTTATTTACAATTGTCAGACTGAGACTTCATCCAATAAAAAATTGGAAATAATACCGTATGCTAATATGCTTTAGTCTAATGAGAAAAATTAAATTCTGTAAATCATATTACGCATCGAGCATTAAACCATACTATATTTCAAATTATCCTTTGGATTAATTTGAAATGAAGTATTGGTATAAAGGGTTGATGACAGTGAGAAAATTTACCGATATTTGGGGCTTAGAGTAAGCATTGTGGCTATTTTAGCGAGCGTCATACTGAGTTAATCGAAGTATTAAAGAAAGAGCTTTTTGAAAGCACTTTTTGAAGCCCTTCCCTTCGATAAACTCAGGACGGGCTTTAAACTCAGGGTGACTAGAAAAGAAGCAATATTCCAATTCTGTCATTGGTAGATTTTATTCATTTTTTTCTGAAGTGCTTCCCTTCGAGTTCGCTGCGGCGAATCAGGGTAGGCTGACTCAGGATAACTGTGAGAAGTAGACTTAAATCTGCAATAGTAACAAAAACCACTATTTTATGGACCAAATAGCATTTGATTATTTACAAAAATAATGTAACTTCGTAAAAAAAAACATTATGCTAAAAATTAACACACAAAATACCCAGTCATTCTTCAGTCAAGAGGAATACAAACAAATGACTATCAATGCGTTGAATGCGCATATACAGTTGACTTCTAAAAATGGAAAAGGAAGTGAATTTTTAGGTTGGTTGGATTTACCCATTCAACTCACCACTGAGTTTTTACAAAAGATTAAATCATCGGCTCATCATTTAGCTTCAGTATCGGAAATCATTGTTGTAACTGGAATTGGAGGTTCCTATTTAGGCGCTAGAGCAGTAATTGAAGCACTTGGAAACAATTTGCTCTATCTTCAGGATACAAAAAAGCGCCCATTAGTTATATATGCAGGACACAATATCAGCGAAGATTATTTATCTGATTTATTACAACTCCTTGATCAGAAAGATTATAGTGTTGTCATCATTTCTAAATCTGGCACCACGACAGAGCCAGCTTTAGCATTCAGAATTTTAAAAGCTCACTGCGAAAAGAAATACGGCAAAACAGCTGCAGCATCTCGGATTATCGCTATTACCGACGAAGAAAAAGGAGCGCTACTATCACTTTCAAAATCTGAAGGTTACCCTACTTATGTGATTCCAGATGATGTTGGTGGACGTTTTTCTGTACTCACGCCCGTGGGACTTTTACCCATTGCTGCAGCAGGATTTGATATTGATGCATTGGTAAAAGGAGCGCAAGATATGCGTGAATTGTGTTTCAACACTTCCTCGGTGGAAAAAAATGCAGCCATGCAATATGCAATTGTTCGAAATCTGTTGTATCAAAAAGGATTCAACACCGAGATTTTAGCAAATTATCAACCCACATTGGTCTATTTTTCGGAATGGTGGAAACAGTTGTACGGAGAGAGTGAAGGGAAAGAGAACAAAGGCATTTTCCCTGCCAGCGTTACGTTTAGCTCCGATTTGCATTCAATGGGACAATACATTCAACAAGGCGAGAGACATCTTTTTGAAACCATGTTGTGGGTAGATAAATCAAACACAAAAGTAGCCATTCCTCACGATGTAAACAATATAGATGGACTCAATTTCTTAGCAGATAAATCCATACATGAAATCAACAAAAATGCATTCTTAGGGACTACATTAGCCCACGTAGATGGTGGAGTTCCAGTGATCCACTTAACCATTCCTCAGCTTTCTGCCTATTATATTGGTCAACTTATCTATTTCTACGAATTTGCTTGTGCATTGAGCGGCTATATGATTGATGTAAATCCATTTGATCAACCAGGCGTAGAAGAATACAAAAAAAACATGTTCGCACTTCTCGGAAAACCAGGTTACGAAGAATTAAACGCCGAATTAACGAACAGACTGAAATAAGAAAAATAACCGCAGAGAACGCGGAGAAAAACAAAAAGAGAGAACGCAGAGCGATGTACTGAGCGAAGTCGAAGTGCCGCAAAGCGGGACTAAAGAAGGAAAAAGAGAAGAGAAAAAAAGAATAACCGCAGAGGACGCAAAGAAAAACAAAGAGAGAGGACGCAGGGCGATGTACTGAGCCTGTCGAAGTGCCGCAAAGCGGGACTAAAGAAGGAAGAAGAGAAGAAAAGAAAGAATAACCGCAGAGGACGCAAAGAAAAACAAAGAGAGAGAACGCAGAGCGATGTACTGAGCGAAGTCGAAGTGCCGCAAAGCGGGACTAAAGAAGGAAAAAGAGAAGAAAAAGAAAGAATAACCGCAGAGGGCGCAGAGAAAAACAAAAAGAGAGGACGCAGAGCGATGTACTGAGCCTGTCGAAGTGTCGCGAAGCGGGACTAGAAAAAGAAAAAAAGAAAAAAAGAGAAAAAGACTGCGTTAGCCTCTGCGTTCATTCTTTCTCTGCGTTCTCTGCGGTTAAAATCGACAAAAAAAAAGACTACGTTAGCCTCTGCGTACTCAACTTTTGAAATTCACTCCGCGCCCTCTGCGGTTAAAAAAAAAAAAATGAAATTTATAGAATTAGTAAATAAACGGCAAAGTACTCGGAAATACAGCTCTGCTCCTATTTCTCGAAACGATATTGATTTGTGTGTGGAAGCATCGCGGATGGCGCCTTCGGCTTGTAATGCTCAGCCTTACTCATTTGTGGTGGTGGATGAACCTGATTTGAAAAACAAAGTTGCCAGCGAAACATGTGGATTATTGGATAAATTCAACAAATTCACTCTAAACGCTCCTGTGATGGTGGTTATCGTGATGGAGAAAGCAAACATCACGTCACAGGTTGGGACCATATTGAAAAAAATAGATTATCCATTGATTGATATTGGAATCGCAGCAGAACACTTCTGTTTGCAAGCGGCAGAACTGGGAATTGGGACTTGTATGATTGGTTGGTTTAACGAAAAACCAATAAAGAAACTATTGAATATTCCAGCCAAAAAGACCATTGGATTGCTGATTGCAATGGGATATCCCGAAAGCGATCACCTGAGATTAAAAGTAAGAAAAGAGTCCGTAATATTTAATTCTTACAACAAGTATGATCAGTAGCCAACCATTACTTGTGCCTATACAGCCTGAAGAGTCTAATTTTCAGCAGTTTATTGACTTATACAAATCTGCATTTCCTAAGGTCGAGCGCAGAAGTGAAGAAAAATTAATCTCAATGTTTGAGAACCCACGATTTTATCCAAATATCATCCTTCTTGAAAATCAATTTATTGGACTATTCAACTATTGGAACTTTGATTCTTTCTATTATCTCGAGCATTTTGCTCTAGAAAAGAGTCACCGGAATCAAGGATTTGGCAAGAAAGTTCTGCATGGTTTTCTCAAAGAGAAAGCAGTAGTTTTGGAGTGTGAATTACCCCTTAACGAAACCTCAGAAAAGAGACTACAATTCTACTCCGAATTAGGATTTTTGTCTTTCCCCTATAAATATATTCAACCTCCATACTTTCATGAACATCAATTAATTGAACTACTACTTTTAACCAATAACTTTAAAACAGACGAATCAACATTCAACCAGCTCAGAACCACAATTGCTGAGCATGTGTATTAACATAAAAACAGATTAAAATGAAAGATAAATGGACCTCATCTCAAAAAAATAAAGTTGTAAAAGAGAAAGCAACACTTCACCCTCGCAACAAACATCAAGGTCACTATGATTTTACTATACTTTGTAATGCTTGTCCCGATTTAAAACAGTTTCTAAGTGTAAATGAGTACAAAATAGAAACCATCGATTTTTCGGATCCACAGGCTGTAAAATGGTTGAATAGAGCACTATTAAAAACACAGTATGGAATCTCAAATTGGAATATTCCAAAGAATTATCTTTGTCCACCAATTCCTGGCAGAGCAGATTATTTGCATTATATGGCTGATTTACTGGCAGAAAAAAACGGTGGAGTAATTCCAACAGGCAATAAAATTTCCGTTTTAGATATTGGCATCGGCGCCAACTGCGTGTTCCCAATGATTGGCACAAGCGAGTACGGTTGGCGATTTGTAGGCAGTGACATTGACGAAGAGGCTTTAAAATCTGCCGCAAAAATCATTGAAACAAATCCACAGATGACAGATTTAGTAGAGTTAAGATTACAAAAAGCACCTGATTCTATATTAAATGGGATATTGTCACCCACCGATCATTTCGACTTTTGTATGTGCAACCCTCCTTTTCACCGTTCGGAAGTAGATGCTAAAAATGCAAACCAAAAGAAAGTCAGAAATTTAACCCAAGATAAAGGAGCAAAAGCACAATTAAATTTTGGCGGTGTAGATGCAGAACTTTATTGCAAAGGTGGCGAGATGGGTTTTATTCAAAACATGATTACCGAAAGCATTATTTACAAAGATCAATTTAGATACTTTTCGTCGCTCGTTTCTAAAGGAGAACATGTAAAACCTTTACTCAATAGCCTAAACTATTTCGAAATACCATTCACAAAAACAATTGAAATGTCCCAAGGAAACAAGAAAAGTAGGATTTTGATTTGGGGATTTTAAGAAGAAGTGATGAGTGTCTGAAGAACACAGAAGTAAGAATCAAGAATTATGAAGAAAAAATAACCGCAGAGCGATGCATTGCGATGCGTTGAGCCTGTCGAAACGAGCCTGTCGAAATGGGCGCAGAGAAAAAACAAAAAACGAGGGCGCAGAGCGATGTACTGAGCGAAGTCGAAGTGCCGCGAAGCGGGTTAAAGAAGAAGAAGAAGAAGTGATGAGTGATGAGTGATGAGTGATGAGTGATGAGTGATGAGTGATGAGTGATGAGTGATGAGTGCGCGAAGCGAGTCTGAAGAAGTAAGAAGAAGTAGTGATGAGTGATGAGTGATGAGCGCGCGAAGCGAGTCTGAAGAAGTAAGAAGAAGAAGAAGAAGAAAGAAGTCTTAGTCTACCTAGCAGGCTGGTAGATAAATGAATCTTAGTGGACTTAGTCTACCTAGCAAGCTGGTAGATAAATGCCTTAGTGGTGAAACGTGAAATGAAAAAGAACATACATCAAAAATAAAAAAATATGAGTTTTGCAGGGCATGTTTTAGACATGATGAATAGAATCAAGCAAAATCGGGAGTTGTTGTATGGAAAGAGGAACAAAAAGGAGCGTTTAAAATCTGTGATGTTGATAAATTATCATCAAAAGAGATACAAAACAGAGTCACTAAGAGTTGATATATCCGAAGAAGAGCGAGCGATTATTTTAGAAAAAATTAAAAAGGACATTGAGCGAAGTGAACGATTTTTTTGGATAGTGCGCGCTCCAATCGTTATTTTTTTTATTGCTTTTGTGGTTTGGGCGATTTGGAAGACGTTTTTATTCTGAAATGCTTCTTTGTATGAAGTTGAACTACAAAGTGATTCCGAATAAAAATACAAACAAAAAATAAAAAACATATGATATCAGCAGGACATGTTCTCGAAATGATGAAACGAGTAAAGCAGAACCGTGAGTTATTAAGAGGAAATCTGACTAAAAAGGAGCGTTTAAAATCTGTGATGTTGATAAATTATCATCAAAAAAGGTTCCAAACAGAGTCACTAAGAGTTGATATATCCGAAGAAGAGCGAGCGATTATTTTAGAAAAAATTAAAAAGGACATTGAGCGAAGTGAACGGACTTTTTGGTTAGTGCGGGCTCCAATCATTATTTTTTTTGTCGCTTTTGTGGTTTGGGCGATTTGGAAGACATTTTTATTCTGAAATGCTTCTTTGTATGAGAAACAAAAAAGACGTACTTTTGCACTTAAATCATAAAAAAATAATAGATAATGGGCCTAAAATGTGGAATTATTGGTTTGACCAATTCCGGAAAGACAACACTTTTCAACTGTGTTTCAAACACTAAAGCACAAGCGACCAACTTTGCATATAGCACAAACAAATCAAATATGGGGACTTGCGAAGTTCCCGATCCAAAACTTATTGAAATTCACAAGTTTTTGAGAGCCGACAAGTTGGTTTTCACCACCATGGACTTGGTTGATATTCCTGGTTTGGCAAAAGGCGCTAGCGAAGGTCAAGGATTAGGAAATACTTTTTTAGCAGATATCCGTCAAGTAGATGCATTGATTCATGTGTTACGTTGCTTCGACGACATAAACCTACCTCACGTGGAAGGTTCCGTTGATCCTGTGAGAGACATTGATATTGTTGAATTTGAGTTGCAAATAAAAGACTTAGACCAAATTATCAAAAAAATACAAAGAGCTGAAAAAGCAGCCAAAGCTGGCGATAAAGATGCTAAAAAAACGTTAGAAGTTCTAAACCGTTGCAAAACTCACATCGAAGATTTCAAACCTATCAGAACGCTAGATATTAGCGAAGATGAGCATAAACATATTGCTGATTTGATGTTGCTTACCGAAAAACCAGTAATGTATGTCTGCAACGTAGATGATAATTCTGCTGTAAGTGGAAACGCATACAGCAAAGCAGTTGAAGAGACTCTTGTAGGCAATGGAGCTGAAATAATTATTGTGGCAGGAAAATTAGAAGCAGACATCGCCGAACTCGATAGCGAAGAAGATCGTATTGCCTTTTTAGAAGATGTTGGGTTAACTGAACCCAGTGTAAACAAATTGATCAATACCGCTTATCGCCTTCTTAATTTGATCTCCTATTTTACAGTGGGTGATAAAGAGAACAGAGCATGGAGTGTTCGCAGAGGCGCAACGGCTCCTCAGGCTGCAGGCGTTATTCACAGCGATTTGGAACGCGGATTTATTCGTGCAGAGGTTATTAAATATGATGATTTGGTTCAATATCGCTCAGAACAAAAATGTAAAGAAGCAGGAAAAATGAGTGTTGAAGGAAAAACATACATCGTTCAAGATGGTGACATTTTAAATATTCGTTTTAACGTGTAATTTAGAAATATACGTTTACAAAAAAAAGCCTGTTCTCACAGGCTTTTTTTATTGTTTTAATTTGCAAGATTATCGCTAAGCATAATCAATTACAATATTTTTTTCGCTTCAGCTAATGCAATTTCATAATCTGGATGAGAAGCTACTTCTTTAACATATTCTACATACTTCACCACCCCATTTTTGTCCACGATTACAATACCTCTAGACAAAATACGTAATTCGTCGATTACAAAACCGTATTTAGAACCAAAATCAAGATCTTTATGATCTGAAAGAGTTTTCACTTTATCAATTCCGGCAGCAGCGCAATAACGTCCCAGAGCAAAGGGTAAATCGCATGAAATAGTCAAAATATCCATATCTAAGTTTGCTGCTTCTTGGTTGAAACGACGAGTTTGAGCATCACAAATACCAGTATCAATAGAAGGAACCACCGAAATAATGGTTACTTTTCCACTTTTATTGAACGTAAAAGGGGTTAAATCGGGGTTTAAAACGGTAAATTCTGGAGCTTTATCGCCCACTTTGATGATTTTGCCAACTAATGTAAGAGGATTTCCTCCAAAAGTAATAATTCCACTATGTTTTTCCATATAATAATTTGTTTTTAAAATTTGATTATTTACAAGAACAACAGTAAATGGTGGGTTTTGTTTGAAGGATAGAAAATAATTATCAATTGGAATTGATTCACAAGAATTGAAATCACGGATTTTTGGGTTTCGGAAAAAGGATGAAGTGACAATTCACAATCGATTTTGATTACCAACCATGATTCTGTCAGAGATTACAATATTTTAGGAGGAAAATTAATTGAATCCTTCTGCCCTATTTTCATGAACGCCATGTGATGATTAGCCACGTTTTTCTTTTCTTTTCACTAACATCACTTCAGCGCGTTCGGTAAGAGAAGTAAACGAATCTCCAGTTTTATATTCCGCTAATCCATACGAAAATGTCACGAAATAAGTATCTGGAAAATTTTCAACTTTTAGATGATTATTTTTAAACGTATCAGAAATTGAATTCATAATAGTATCCACTTGTTTATAGTCCAAGTTTTCAAAAATAATGGCAAATTCATCCCCAAATCGATATCTTACCACATTTCGACGAGAAATTTTATCGTACACTTGATTATGCAAATGGGTTGCAAATTCATACAACATCTCATCCCCTAGTCGTATACTTATTTTATTAAAACGTCTATAATTATCGATATCTAAAATTGCAACTGTCAATGGAAACGGGCGTTTTTTCTGAACTTTGATTAAATTTGAGAGTCTAGCTTTAAACCATCGATGGTTTTTAAGAGCCGTTTGAGTATCAACGACCAAGTCTTTTGCAATTTTATTCAATAGCACTAGCAGTAGAATTACAACCAAACTCAAAAGGACTAAAAGAGAAATTAATATTGCATTCATTGTGTTTATATTTTATTGCAAAGTTAATCATTCATTTCAAAAATGACAAAAAAAAAGAAGAGCATCCAAAAATGCCCTTCCCCTCAAAAAAACAGGAATTATACCAATAATCTCTTTCTACAATCACATTTTAAACGAATTACAGAAAAAGACATATGTTGGTCTTACTTTTTGTCCGATTTTTCGCGTTTTCGTAAAGGAAATTCCTTTTTTTGCAAATAATCGTAACGGAGATTTCGCCCAGGTTGATAGCAAAGGGCGATGATTGACTCTTGTGCCTCTTTAATGGTGCAGTATTCTGCAAAATCGAGGGTTCTAATAACTGCTTCAAATACCCGAATAGCCCCCGAATGGTCAGCCAAGACAACACGTTTCCCCAAATTAATATTCAATAAATCGATAAAACTATAAGCGATTCTCCAATCCGCTTCTATCAATGTTTCGCCTTCTGGGAAATGATAAAAACGATTTTTGAACATTTTCGAAACTTTTGAACGGTGTTCATCGGTAATTTCAGCTCCTTTGCTAAAAATCAAAGCCGCTTTTTCTATAATCTCTTTCTTTTTCAGGAATGTGAGAGCACCATATTTTTGGGAATTCAATCCAAACATAGAGCTAAATAAAATATTATTATAACCACCTTCCAACAAGAAGTGACGAGCTGTTTGCTCCGTATTTTCAGATTCGCTACCAAAAACGGGAACAGGACTATCTTTTGCCCACGACCAAAGAGGACAACCCGCTTTATCGAGGACATCTACCACAACTTTAAAATCTTTTCCAAGTTCTCGAGCAGTAGTTACCCCATCTTCTTTTAAGAAATTGCTCATAGAACCAGAAATTCTACGATTACTATCCCAAGAATCCCATAAACCAGAGCCTACAAACTCAGGATTGTCGCCACCCGACTCATGAACAGATTTTCCGTGACGAATCATAATCACTTGAGTTTGATTTAACGGAACATATCCTTGAGGAAATAGAGGAATTGCTTTTCCATTGGGCAACCAAACAATCGATTCGCGCATGTTTAGTCCACTACCATCGTCTAAAATTCTACCAACCATTCTGCGACTTCCATCGGGATTAATAGCCATATCATCCGCTAAAACCAATTTCGTTCTATAACGAGTCATGGATGAACCCACTACAGGAATATTTTGAGGACAAAGTGTATCGTTAAATCTCTGTAAACTAAATGTTTGCAACAACAAACGACGGAAACTATCATTTTTAATCAAACCATTCCAAGCAAGGTAAAAAAGATGAGGATCCCCATTTGGAATACGATATTTTATAAACTCATATTTCTTTTTGATATAATTTTGAGGTGTAAGATCAGCCTCCAATGTTTTTAAAAAGAAGTACACATCCTTACTTATCACCTTTAATTTATTCACAAAATCCTGAGTAACATCATTTTCTGATAATTGCATCTTATCACCATAAATCAGTTTTAAAAATGAAATATCATCTTTCACACTATCCAACGTATAACAGTTGTGAAATTCATTGTGGTCTCGTTGGGCAACATTTGCATTGTAAACATTATTCGATACACTTTCAGTTTTAGAAGTATCACCTGAACTTGGTAAATCTAAATTTTTACTTATCATAAATACCTATATTTTAATTACTTATATACACTAAAAAAATTAGTAGTTTTGTTTTTTTGATTTTAAAATGTGTTTTTAAACAAATTAACCAAGCTACAAAGATACAAAAATAATCCACGAAGCAAGGAAATTTTGTTAATTAGCTCAATATTTTTACTTAGTCTCTACTCGCAATGAAGTTTAGGAAACACTCTTAACCGACTAAAATTTAAATTTACCCAAATTTATTTTTTAAATTCTTAAATTCCAGTGTTTTATAAAACTATTTTTCATTTTACAAAATACTACCTCTCTAAAAATAATGAGATTTGTATGTTATCGTAGTAGAATTAAATGCATAAAACTCATCAAAACTTATTTTTCTTCAGTTGAACGATAAAAGTGGACGAAAATTCGGATATTAATGCAAAGAATACAGTCTAAAAAGTTTTTCATCACGGTCGCATAAAGCTTCTCCTGCGGTACTTTTTGAGGAGGAATACTCCACTCCTAAAAAGCTAAACTTCCCAGATAAAGGGCGTTTAATATTTTTTTTCAAAATAAGCTGACCAACTAAATTTTTATTATTATCTTTGCCCCTGTTGTTTTCTTTTTTGTTTTGCAACTCAAAGATACAACTTCAGGGTGATAGCTTCCAATTATCACCCTGTTTTTTTTTGATATCTATAATTATTTAGTCAATCAGTAACGATTATTAAAATCAAGAAAAATAAGAATTGGCTCAATATTTGATAAATCTCCCGACTTTTTATTCACAAAAATTTATTCTTATGAAAAGAACAACATTGATTGCGTTGCTACTTATGTTTACATGGTCTACGGCGATGGCACAAAAAGAGATTAAAACCACTTCAAAAATCAACAAAGTAACCGTTTACAGAAGTGGAGCACAAATTTTCAGAAAAGCCGATGTAAACATCCCTGCAGGCACTTCCCAAATTGTAATCAGTGGGATTTCTTCACGATTAAACACCAATTCATTAAGAGTATCCGGAAAAGGAAATTTTGTAATACTCGAACAACAAACTGAAAT
>JBBRGJ010000106.1:0-11377 GCA_038240835.1 Bacteroidales bacterium
TTTTTTAGCTTTTTTGGCGAAGTCTTGATTTTTTGAATACTTTTGTTCGTGGAATTATTTATTATACAAGGAACTCACGCTTTCGCTTCGCTCAGGTGTATCAAGACAAAAGTATTAATCAAAAATAAGCTCTTCGAAGCAAGGTGGTTTTTAGTTTTTGACAAAATTTTGTTATAATGCTATTTTGGTTGCGGATTTAAGGTATTACTAAAAAAGCCACTTCTCAGTGGCTTTTTTAGTAATAGATAAAAACAATAATTAGTTGTTTTTCAATACTTTAAATTCAGTACGTCTGTTCAACTGACGTCCCTCTTCGGTATCATTGGGTGCAATTGGTTGGTCGAAACCGTAACCAGCAAAAGTCAATCGAGCTTTCTCAATTCCTTTTGATAGTAAGAAATCTACCACCGATTGAGCACGTGATTCTGATAATTTCTTATTGTAAGCTGCAGATCCTACATTATCGGTGTGACCTGAAATTTCAATCCTTAATTTTGGATTTTCGTTCAGTAAGTTCAATAAGTTTTGAAGTTCAGAATTAGACTCTGGACGCAAGGAAGATTTGTTGAAATCGAAGAAAACATTACGTAATACAATTTTACTACCTACTTCCATTTTCTTCAACGCAATCTCTTTTTCTATCTCTTGATACTGAGCAGTATCAGGCAAATCAAAGTTTTCGGAATGGAACAAATATCCACTTGCTTTAACGGCTAATCCGTAGTTTTTGCCCGATGGCAACGAAACCAAATATCTACCTGTTGACTCGTTAGACTCAAACGTAGCCAATATTTGATTTGTCTTATTATCAATCAAATCAATCGTAGCCAAAACAGGTTGATTCGTTTTTTCATCCGTAATAATCCCTTTTAACAACGTTAGCTTAGCCTCATCAATTTTAACTGCTTTTGCAATTACTTTTTCGGTAATAGGTGCAATTTTTTCTGCAATCAAATTATCTTCGTTGTTGAAAACAAATATTTTTTCAGGTCCCAAAAAAGTAATCATATACAAATCTTGTCCACCATTACCACCCTCTTTAATAGAAGAGTAGTAGCCATGTTTTCCACTAGCACTGATTACAAAAAAGACATCATCATCGGATGTGTTAATTGGGTAACCTATGTTTACAGGAGTGGTCCATGCACCATTTTCCATGGTTGATTTAAAGATGTCATATCCACCCATGGTATTATGTCCTTTTGAACTAAAATACAATGATTTTCCATCAGGATGCATAAATACAGCTGTTTCATCGAAAGGAGTATTGATCACTGCACCAAGATTTTCAGCTTCGCTCCATTTACCTTTGTCCGATTTGGTTGATTTATAAATATCATGTCCACCTAGTCCGCCTGGTTTATCAGAGACAAAATAGAGCGATTTTCCATCGTAAGAAAATGAACCGGATGCTTCGTGATAATCGCTATTAATCTGTTTAGGATAGCGTTCGGGTTTAGACCACGAAGCGCCACTCATTTTAGACTCATACAAATCTCCACCATTATCGCCTTTGTAGACAATCAGTCTTGAACCATCGTTCGAAAGACCTTTTACTGCATCATGATACTCTGTATTCAATGGTTTTCCAAGTCTTTCTGGATCTTTCCAAGCTTTATTCTTTTTGTTAGACAAATAGATATCTTCGTAAAGAGTTCCATCGGTTGTTTTTGGCATATCGGTGTACGAACGTTTAGACGTAAATAACAGCATCGATTCGTCGGCAGTAATTACTGGACCATACTCATCAAAAGGGCTATTTACGTGAATTCCTAAATTATCAATAAAAACACGTTCTTCATTACTAACCAACAGTTTACCATCTTCACACTCTTGAATCCGTTTTTTCACGACAGGCGTTTTTTCAATCAATACATTTCCCTTAAGTGTGGTTAAATACTTTTTGAACGTCTCAATGGCTTTATCAAATTGATAATCCAGCTGATAGGCAGATCCTAACATATATAATAGGTCGGCATTTGCATCTGATTTCAGCTTATATGCTTTTTCAAAAAAGCCAATAGAGGTAATTTTATTCCCCTTTCCTTTGATGGTACAAACCCCAATCTTGTAGTTTAAAACTGCATTATCAGGATTAAATTCTTGTGCTTTTTCATAAAATTCAACCGCTTGATCATACTGAGAAAACTCATCATAAAAAAGTGCATCTCCCGCTTCAATATCACGAATAGCCTTTTTTAATTCCGATTTTTTGTCGGGAAAATTACTTTTGTCAAACTCTTTATTTACTTGAGCAAATAAGTGCTGTCCTGCAACAAGCAAAACAACTACAATTCCTATATTTAATATTTTCTTCATAATAATAATCCTTAATTTTCGTCACTATAACGTTTTGCATACGATGTACCTGCATCAATTCCTAATAAAGCAGCTTTTTTCCAATCTGCGACAGAACCTTTTACGTCACGAATCATCTCTTTACAGTTTCCTCTACTCAAAAAAGCATATCCATAATCGGGATTAAGCGCAATGGCTTGATCGTAATCTGCGATGGCTCCAGTATATTGTTTTAATTTATACTTTGAGTTACCTCTGTTGTTGTATGCATACGAATATTTTGGATTATTCTCGATGGCTTTGGTAAAATCATCGATGGCTCCTTGATAATCTTTTAAATCATGTTTGGTTGCTCCTCTGTTGTTAAAAGCTACAAAAAAATCGGCTTTTAACTCTATTGCTTTGGTATAATCAGCCAATGCTCCTTCCAAATCATCCATTTTACGTTTTACCGACGCACGATTGTTGTACAAGAAAGCGCTGTTTAAATCGTGTTTAATCGCTTCATCATAATCTTTCAGCGAGCCTTCCAGGTCGTTTAAAGCTCTTTTGCAACCAGCTCTGTCGTTAAAAGCATACGCAAAATCAGGTTGAATCGCAATTGATTTATCATAATCTGCAATGGCTTCTTCGTATTGCAACTTTTCAAAACGAATCATTCCACGATAATAATACGCTTTGTAGTTTTTAGCATTTCGCTCCACTGTTTTAGTGTAATCGGCAATGGCTAAATCATATTTGTCCTGTGAAACATATATTTGAGCTCTCAAATAATAACCCATGTCATCATTTGTAGAGTCCAACTCAATATATTTTGTAAAATCAGCGATTGCTTCTGCATCTTTATTTAAGTCTTTTTTAGCAGCACCACGACTAAAGTATGCCTTCGACAATGTAGATTTTTCTTTTAATGCTTCATCAAATTTCAAAATAGCTTCTTGCATCTGCTGTTTTTGAAAAAGCTCTACCCCTTCGTTATACAATTTTTCTGCTTTTTGAGTCTCCTCTGCTTTGATCTTAATGATGTTGTCTTGCGCGCTGACAAAATTACAACTAATGGTCATCGCAAAAAAACTCATGACAAAAAACAGAGATAGAAAACTATTTCCTAACCAATGTTTAATCATTTTTTTCATACTTTTTTGGTTTATTAATTTATGCAAAAATAATCATAATATTTAGAAAAACAAATAAAATAGAGAATCCAGTCCCTCACAGGCACTGCAATTGCATCACTTTTATGAACTCTTCCCACATTAAAAGGTGGCAATATTCGTTGAGTTGATTATTTTAAAACGTTTTTCATAATATTATTTTTGATGGTAGCTTTATCGGATCCGCCCACTTCCATCACATAATTCCCTTTTTTTGGACAGAACATCATGGTTGGAATTGCCTGGATTTTATAAAAATCAGCAATCTCTTGTTGTTCGTCTACATTTATTTTCAAAATATTTACTTTGCCTTTATATTCGATGGCCAATTCATCCAAAAATGGAGCAATCATTTTACAAGGTTTACACCAATCAGCATAAAAATCAACCACGCAAGGCAGTTCAGATTTAAGCGCATACTCGTTGCTTGCTCTAAAATCGTTTACAAAAGTGGCAAATTGATCAGAAGTAATGTGTTGTACTTTTCCTTCAGCGGCGGCGGTTAAAGGCTCATTACTGGCAACTTTTACCTCTTCTGTTTTAGCTTCTTCTGTGGGAGTTACTGAGTTGTCTGTGTTTGCGGTTTTTTTGCCATTGCATGCATACAAGGCGAATCCCAACATAATAATTAAGCTTGTTTTAATCATTCTTTTCATAAAGATAATCTATTTTTGTAATTAATAATTATTTACCATCCATGCATATTCCTCATTCCATTCATTCCAAATCCACTGGTTGGAAATTGGGTAGAAAAAGGGTTGTTTGCACCATCGGAATAATTAAAACCAATATTTATGGAAGTATGTTCAGTCACTTTGTAATTTACATCCATCATGATGCCTTTAAAATTCCGATCGAAAGCTCCATTTTGAAGTTGTAAAGTGGGTGATTTATTGATATCTAATGTTTTATAAACCATGGCGTTGATTGTCAATCGATCCGTAGCTTGGTAAGAACCATTGACATAATAGGTCATTTGAGAAAAATTTTGAGTGAGATTCGATTTTTTCATCTCCGACGACAAAAGAGGATAATTATTCAACGTAGTATTGCTAATAATCACACCTGTTCCAATCGACCATTTTTTTCCTACATCGTAGTTCATACTTGGCGCAATGAATGTGTTTACAAAAGTTCCCGAATTCTTACTGCCCATGATTGAACTTCCTATATTCACATTCCAATTAATTTTCTTAGTCACATTGGTGTCTTGTCTCACTATATTTTGAGCAATAGCATTAGATGCAGAAAACAAAACAAAAACGATGATTAAAAAAAATAGACCAACAAACTTGGATAAATGCGTTAAAATTCTGTTTTTCATATTTTGTTGATGTTAATAATAGAACAAATATACTGTTTTTTGGAATTCTAACAACAATATAATGTATAATGTTTTATAATTCCCATATTTTTGAGTACTTTTGCACCCAATTATGGCACGTCAAACACAACAGATTAAGATAAAAAACAGAAAAGCAGAATTTGATTATTTTTTGCTTGTGAAGTTTTCTGCAGGAATTGTCCTTACCGGCACCGAAATAAAATCTATCCGCCAAGGGAAAGCAAACCTGACCGATTCGTGGTGTAGAGTGGATAACGAAGAATTATGGGTCGTCGATTTACACATTGCAGAGTACACTCATGGCGGACATTACAACCATGATGCCCTTAGAGAGCGAAAGCTGTTGGTCAATAAAAAAGAACTTCGCAAAATAGCTTCCAAGATGAAAGAAAAGGGAACTTCAATTATCCCCACTCTTCTTTACATCAACGAAAGAGGATATGCAAAGTTAGACATTGCCCTTGCCAAAGGGAAAAAGCAATACGATAAAAGAGAGTCAATTAAAGAGAAAGATGTCAGAAGAGACCTTGATCGGGTGGATTAAACTGACAAAATGGCTCAAACTATCTCATGGCAATGTCTTTGCTAACCATTGCAATCAAATTTGAAAAACAAAAATATTATGACTAATCATCACGAAAAGCAACATAACGAGGAAGATTTAGAACAAGATCCAATATTGAATTCAGAAGAGACTGACAATATTGCAGATGCTACTCTAAATTCTGACACTACAGACGAAGATTCTAAAGAGAAAAAGAAAAAAGGGATTTTTTCGAAGAAAAAAGAGAGCGAAGTGGATATTTTGAAAAAGCAAGTGGAAGACATCGCCATCGAAAAATCGGAAATGCATGATCGTTACCTTAGATTATATTCAGAGTTCGACAACTATCGTAAACGGTCGAATAAAGAGAAGATTGAGTTGATGAAAAATGCTTCTGAAGATATGATTTACGCAATTTTGCCTGTGGTAGATGATTTCGAACGTGCGATATCCACGGCTGATGCTATCGAAGGATCGGAAGCGATGAAGGAAGGAATTTTGTTGATTTATTCTAAACTGATAAATACTCTTAAGCAAAAAGGACTCTCTGCGATTGAATCAATTGGAAAACCTTTTGACACCGATTTCCACGAAGCCATCACCATGGTTCCTGCGTCTGACGAGTCACAAAAAGGGCTGGTTGTTGTTGAAATCGAAAAAGGATACTTAATAAATGACAAAATTATTCGCCACGCTAAAGTAGTCGTAGCAAATTAACAAACTTTACTTATGACTAAACGTGATTACTACGAAATACTTGGCGTTACAAAATCAGCCAACGAACAAGAGATAAAAAAAGCATACCGTCAGAAAGCGATTCAATATCACCCAGATAAAAACCCTGGTGATAAATCTGCCGAAGACAACTTTAAAGAAGCTGCCGAAGCTTACGAAGTATTAAGCAATCCTCAGAAAAAATCACGCTACGACCAATTTGGTCACGCAGGCGTTGGCGGTGCTTCTGGCGGCGGTGGCGGCTATGGCGGCGGCGGCATGTCGATGGATGATATTTTTAGCCATTTCGGCGATATCTTTGGCGGTGGATTTGGATTTGGTGGCAGATCAAGTGGTGGCCCACGCGTGAACAAAGGAACCAACCTCAGAGTAAAAGTAAAACTTACCCTTGAAGAGATTTCAAAAGGGGTAGAGAAAAAAATCAAAGTCCAAAAAATGGTCCTGTGTGACACCTGTCATGGCTCTGGTGCTAAAGACAGCAACTCTGTTCACACATGTACTACCTGTAAAGGATCGGGACAAACAACTCGGATTGTAAACTCGTTTTTGGGACAGATGCAAACTCAATCTACCTGTCCAACATGTGGCGGTTCGGGAAAAATAATCACCAATAAATGTAATGCTTGTGCAGGTCACGGAATCATTCGTGGCGAAGAAGTAGTTACCCTTAATATTCCTGCTGGCGTTTCGGAAGGCATGCAAATGTCGGTTTCTGGCGCTGGAAATGCAGCTCAAAATGGAGGTGTTTCTGGTGATTTAATCGTGGTGATGGAAGAGATTAAACATGAAATTTTCGAAAGAGAAGGCAATAATATCTACCAACAATTCTACATCAGTTTTCCTGAAGCATCTTTGGGAACCACTGTTGAAATTCCAACCCTTGACGGAAAAGCGAAAGTAAAAATTGAAGCGGGTACGCAAGGTGGAAAAGTACTTCGACTTAAAGGAAAAGGACTTCCTGAATTAAACTCTTACCGAAAAGGAGATTTGCTTGTAAACCTCAACGTATGGACTCCTCAAAAACTATCCAAAGAAGAACGTGAACTGATGAGTAAATTCTCAAAATCTGACAACTTCATCCCTACTCCTTCTGAAAAAGACCGAAGTTTCTTCGATAAAATAAGACAGTTTTTTAATTAGAACAACATACAAAAAGAGCAACTTTCGCAAGTTGCTCTTTTTTTTCAACAAAACAAACTATAAAACAATTTGAGACCGCTAAGAAAGTCCAAAATCAAAATACTTGAAGAGATAAACCATCAAGATATTTTGAGAGAAAATCTTTTTATCTCAACAAATTCACGGATCCATTAAAGGGACCTGCTTTTAAATACTCTGGCAAGGTGAGCACGTAAAAGTAAACACCACTTGCAAAATCGCCACCATCCCAATTTCCTTTATAACTATCGGATTCGTAAATTTTTCGTCCCCAACGATTGTAAATTTTAATGCTTGCATTTTCCACATACTGAAGTCCCTCAATAACAAACTGATCATTATAACCATCTCCGTTAGGGGTAAATATATTTGGAATATCAATCTTCACAATAACACTTACTTCGTGTGTTGTACTGTTTTTACAACCAAATTCGGTAATTACGGTGTGAACAACATTATACACATTGCTATTTGGATACCCATGCAATACGGTGGGAGTTCCAACATTTGCGACATCACCATCTCCAAAACTCCAGACATACTGCGCTCCACTTTCGGAATACGAAGAGGTAAAAACAACCTCTTGTTGGATATAAACTTCCTGAGCACTCATCGTGTAATCAACGACAGGTTTTGGATAAACTGTAATAAAATCTGGATAATCGATGCTATTACTACACTGATTTATATCAGTAATCGCTACAGAAACTGAATATTGTCCTGCATTTGCATAAGTTACCGATGGATTTGCCTCGGTGGATGTAGTTCCATTTCCTAAAGTCCAATGGTAAACAGAAGCATTGGGAGTTGAACTTGCAGAAATCACAATTGCAAATGCTTCACATCCGCTAGGAGGAAGTGCATCTATTGTGATAATGGGCAACGGATTTACGACAAAATAAATTTGAATACTATCTTTACAACCATCAAGGGTTCCGACCAATCGGTAATTTTCATTCACTAATGGATGCGCGCTCACAATAGCACCTGTATTGGATGACAATGTTGAATCGGGGGACCATAAATAAGTCGTTGCTCCACTTGCCGTGAGCGACAAAGAGTTGCCTGCGCAAATTGTGGGATTTTGAGGTGTAAAACTAAGTTGTGGATTTGGTTTTACGGTAACCGTTGCCGATGCAGTTCCTGAACATCCCGAAGTAGTTCCTATTACCGTATAAACTGTAGTAGAAGTTGGAGTAGCAGTCACCACACCGCCATTATTAGAAGATAGAGAAGTTGATGGCGACCAAAGATAGGCAATTCCTCCAGTGGCAGTAAGCGAAGCATTTTCGCCTTGACAAATAGAGATTGTATTGGGATTAATCTGTATAGCAGGATTTGAAATAACCGTAACAACCACAGAAGCAGAATCTACGCAACCCTCTGAAGTCCCATGAACCGTATAAGTAATATTAGAAGTCGGTGTTATCGTAGTGGTAGATCCAGTGGTCGGGGTAACATTGATGGTAGGAGTCCATGAATAACTAGTAGCTCCAGATGCGGTTAATAAAGTATCTCTTCCCAAACATATTTGCAAAGATGCTGGCGTAACCACCACTACCGGTTTTGGATTTACAACCACGGTAGTCTGTGCCGTTGACGTACAACCTCCGACTCCCGTAACCGTAACAACATAAACGCCCGAACTAGCAACCGTTGAAGAAGATAATGACGGTGTAGCAGTTGTTGGATTTAAAAGAGTTGCTGGACCGCTCCAACTGTAACCAGTTCCACCAGAGGAGGTGAAATTTAAAGGAGTATTTTGACAAATTGGGGAATTACTTCCAGCCACTGCAATTGGATTTGGGTTTACAACCACCGTTGTTTGAGCAGTAGAAGTACACCCGCCAGCTCCCGTAACCGTCACGGTATAATTTCCAGAATTAGTAGTGGCAGAAGATAAAATACTTGTATTTTGAGTAATGCAGGTATAACCCGTTGGACCACTCCAGCAATATCCTGTTCCGCCATCTGACGTTAAGTTAAGGGTAGAATTCTGACATATTGGAGAGTTGCAAGAAGCTGAAGCTAAAGGCGTTTGATTGACCACTACCGTCGTTTGAGCAGTAGAAGTGCACCCAGTTGAACCCGTTACGGTAACAGTGTAAACGCCCGAAGAAAGTGCTATGGAATTAATGATTGAAGGATTTTGAGATGAATTACTAAATCCATTGGGACCGCTCCAGAGATAGGTTGTACCTCCACTGGAAGTTAAATTCAAATCATTTCCACTACAGATAGGCGAATTACTGCCAATAACTGCTGTTGGAGGCAAATTCACAGTCACACTTGTAGAAGCAGTCCCCGAGCATCCCGAGGTCGTTCCAGTAACCGTATACGTTGTAGTTGCCGAAGGAGTTGCTGTTACACTTGTTCCACTAGAAGCGGACAATGTCGCCGAAGGCGACCATGAATAGGAAGAAGCGCCACTTGCTGTAAGTACCGAAGAAGCACCTGCGCAAACAACACTCTCAGAATTGGTCAGCGTAACCACTGGTCCTGGAGTAACATTTAAATTTACTATCGTAGAATCCACACAAACACCCAACGTTCCAACTACTTGATAAGAAGTAGACGTAGTAGGAGATGCATTTACGGTAGCAGTATTCGTTGAAGAAAGTCCTGTGCTTGGCGACCAAACATACGATGTAGCGCCAGTAGCGGTTATGTTCGTATTATTTCCCGCACAAAAAGAAGGCGTGGTAGCACTTGCAGCAAGGGCTAAATTGTTTACAACAGTTACATTCACTTGATCTTGAATTACAATATTAGTTGCATCACAATTAGTATAAGTTACTTTCCCCGTATAAGTAGTATTGACCGTAGGACAAACGCTAACGCTCATATTTGTTCCTATTTGAGTTGCACCATTAAACCAAGCCACTGTAAAATTAGGCGTACCCGAAGGTGTAAATCTCCATGCTTCGTTCGTAGCAGTCCACTGTGATGTATTTCTTCCTGGAGGTGCATAACCAAGGGTTCCAGTACTGTTTTGAATTCCAACGACTGAGTTTCCGCTATTCCAAGTAGGACATTTTGGTTTATTTTGCATATAAACTTCAATCACATTGGTATTTTCATAAAGCACTATTTGATGAGTAGCCAAAAGGGAGTTACAAGAACTACTAAAGAGAGGTACTTGATAAAAGCTAATTACAAAAGTTCTACAGGGAGATACTCCTTGAATACCATAATACAAAGCGCCGCCAACACTAGGATCAATATCATGATAGGGTCCAAAAATAGAATTTAAGGCAAGTGAAGTACTAGGACAAGTAGCTGAATAACTCCAACCACAAAACGATCCAGACAATGCGGTATTAAAACTAGCCAGTCCATTAGACCCAACGACAATTTGATTGTAAACATTTCCAAAAAAGCAGAAATTAAAAGGCAAAACAATCGGAGCACTCCAAGTATCATCTATGTTTGCCATTATCTGAGTTCCACTGTTGTATGGATAAGGTGGCGCATAGGGCACAGAACTAACATTGTACGAAGTAGAAGCCCCTGTTTCTAACACTGTGGCATTTAAAGTGGCACAAGTAGATGTGCAATTGACTATTTTATCTGGACCAGCGTTAATATTTGGGCATCCAGGTTGTGCCTTTGCTGTTGTTATAACCGCGCTAAATACTATAAATGATAATAAAAGCTCAAACCCCTTTATGCTTTTTCTCATTATAAAAATTATTATTTAATTAATAAACCCAATACCCCTAAGTAAAGAATAGTAAAAAAAACAAAATCAAAGTCTAAAAACTCCAATCTTTTAGTTAATTTTTATCCCAACATCTATTAATGACATATATCACCTCCAAATAGTTGCTTTGAATTAATAAAATTTAAAAAATAATATCAATTAATTAATTTACTGATTACCAATAATTATCATCACAAAAAGTCTCTATAGTGAATTTAAAGGTTCTACTACGAATTTAGTGGAAATGCTATAACAAAGTTTTTTATGTTTAAAGTATGAGCTTATTTATTTCATTGTCACCGTAGAGTAGAGCAGAAAGACACAATGCGCCTTTCTACCCCCTCGTCAATCCGTACGTGCGGTTTTCCCGCATACGGCTTTCCTGTAAATTTCGTCAGAAGCATTCACACTCGAGCTTTGGAAAAGCTATAAACTGGGTC
>JBBRGJ010000107.1:0-11258 GCA_038240835.1 Bacteroidales bacterium
TTTGTTGACAGTTCTTGAAACAATAAAAACTGGTTATTTTCCCATTTGTAGATTGAGGAATTTATTTCAACGCTGGTGTTGTTCTGATAATTTGCTAATGCAAGATAGGTAACCGAGCCTATTTTGAAACTTTTCCAATCGTTGGCTCCATTTGTAGGAATTGATTGAAAATCTGTTGCAAACTGTTGCGAAAAACATGCAGATGTTCCTATGAGATTGATTATGAATGCCCAATAAATTATTTTTTTCAAATTTTTCATTTTAATTGAGCTTATTTGTCTGTGATCTGTTGTTTTACTTCTTGTGAATAATACCGTACAAATATAGAAAAAAAATGTTGGTTTTTGTTTGCTTAATTTGATTATAAGAAAATAAAAAAAAGTCTTAAAATGGGATAGGTTAAGATTTTTTACTTCACTGAGATATGCTCTGAATCTTTGCACTACCCAACATCATTTAAGTTTTCTTTTTTTGCTTAAATAATTTTGCCACCACCAATATTAAAATCAACAAAATAGACATCCCAATTAATATCCATTTCAACGAAGTGAATAAACTGGATAGTAGTACGATGTTTGGTAGTTTTTGTGGAAAATAATTGACTAGGGTAACTATTCCAATGTTTTCAAAACAATCTAAAATGAAAATTTGAAGAGGGAACGACGAAAGTGAGTTCTTTTTAGTGAGTTTGAAAATAAAAAAGGAAAGAAACAATACATACACCATCGGGTAAACGATGTCTACCGTTAATTCACCAATCACATATTCTCTTAGTCCTTCATCGCTATACTTTGATAATATGGTATATGCTTTTTCGGGTGAATAGGAAAAATGGAGATCTAAAGGGACAATGTTTTGATTTGTTTTATAAACCAATGGGAATACAAAAAGGTTAAATACGATTATTAGTCCAAATAATATAAAAATGGACTTCCAAGTTGCCTTTTTGATTAGAAAACTTGAAACGGTCGTTGACTCTTGTTTACTCGTCCGCATTCTTTAACTGTTCCCCTTTTTTTATTTCTTTTTATTTCTTTGAGAATCTCCATTTTTTACCACAATCAAAACAGTGGTATGATTTCTTAAATATTGGGAATATTACACCCGACATAAAACATACAATCACCGTGAGGATGCTTGGCTTTTTTTGTTTTCCAATATTTTCAGACTGACAAAAAGGGCATATATTTATACTCGTTGTGTCATCTAGGGGAACTGTTTCAATGTGTACTTCCTCAGTGTTTTCATCGTTTATATATCCCCCTTTTTTTAAAACAACCAATCCCTCTTCAAAATCCCTCTCTTCCACTTGAAGTTTTACTCCTCCAATTGCATTTGAATAGAAATTATTCACCTGCGCCGTAAATTCGTCTTTTATTATTGCATCTATTCCTTCCGACTCAAGAAATCCTTTTGCTAAATATGCCTCATGCGGAAGCGTAAATGTGATGATGGTTTTGTAGTTTTCCATGTAGTTTTTTATTTTCTTCATAACAGTTTATAGGACTATCTCCTTTCTAGATGTTTTTATTTTCCATTTAGTGTAAACGAGTTAATTATTTATTCATACATTTAATAATCAATTGAGTCAATTCCTCTTTTTTAATCGGTTTCGAAATATAATCGTTGCAACCGGCAGCTATTGCTTTTTCCTTGTCGCCTTCTAATACATATGCCGTTTGAGCAATGATGATAATATCTTTGTTAAACATTCTTATCTGTCTTGTGGCTTCATATCCATCCATTTCGGGCATCATTATATCCATTAAAACTACATCAATTTCTGGATATTTAAAAC
The DNA here is from genome assembly GCA_038240835.1 of Bacteroidales bacterium. Taxonomy (GTDB): domain Bacteria; phylum Bacteroidota; class Bacteroidia; order Bacteroidales; family WCHB1-69; genus JBAXTE01. Next base: position 1,799 of record JBBRGJ010000107.1, read on the forward strand.
AAGTCACCACCGCTTCGGTTCCTGTTCTTGCCAAAATAATTTCATTCGCTAATTTTTGGACAGTATGCGAAAGGAGCATTTCTGATGTTTGATCGTCTTCGGCAATTAATATTTTCAACTTTTTTAAAGATGTCTTTTCTGCTGGAGTTGAATCTTCAGTTTTTTCTTCCATCTTTTCGTTTTGGTATGGAAGGGTAAAATAAAAGGTGCTTCCTACTCCTTCTTCCGATTCCACCCATATTTTTCCGCCGAGCATTTCAATATATGCTTTGGAAATTGACAACCCTAAACCGGCACCTTGGCGTGCCATTTTGTCATTAATATCGGCTTGAATAAATCGTTCGAAGATGGCTTCTTGTATGTTTTTTGGAATTCCAATTCCTGTATCCTTTACAAAAAACTCCAATTCGACAAGTTGTGAGTTCTTTTTCAGAACATAGCCCAATTCAATCGTTCCTTTTTCACTGTATTTGATGGCATTTTTTACAAGGTTTGTAAGAATTGCATATACTTTCTCGCGGTCGGTTTTGATGTTTGTATTTGTGGGCAATGTGTTTTTATATACAATTTGTATCCCTTTTGCTTCAACCTCTGGTTTAAAGAACGCATAAACATATTCAAGTTGCTCATTGATATTAGATAATTGTAGATTAACATCCATCTGACCAGATTCAATTTTCGAGATGCTAATAATATCGTTGATGATATTGAGCATTCGTTCGCCGCTTTTTTCGATTATATTGATGTATTCCTGCTGTTCTTCTCCCGATAGGCTAGGTTCTTTTAACAATCCAGCAAAACCGAGTATCCCATTCATCGGAGTGCGTATTTCGTGGCTCATATTGGCGAGGAAAGCCGATTTTAGACGGTCGCTTTCTTCGGCTTTTTCTTTGGCTTTTATTAATTCCATATTTGCAAGAGATAGCTTTTCTTCCGTCTCTTTTAATTTTGTAATATCAAGAGCAACTCCACCAATCATTGGTTTTTCGTTTGGCAATGATAAGTTAAATTTATAATCATGAAACCATCGTTTTTTGTTATTAATAATACCCGAATAAATCAAATTTAACTGATTTACTTCAAAATTTAAGATTTTTCTGTCAGCATTTTCTAATAACTTCACGGTGTCAAAATCAAAAATTGAATTTGCGGAACTTGAATTTTTATCGTTAGAATAAGCAATAAGCTCTTCAACCTTTTGATTCCTATATATATGATTCAAACTCTCGTCTTTTATGTAAACAAAAGCGGTGGAATTCTCCATAAAAGCTTTAAATAAAGCTTCACTCTTTTTTACTTTTTGGGTGGCTTTTTTTACACGATAACGAAGCAATACAATAAATAATAATAATATAATCGAAATTCCTATAATTGAAAATAATGCATTTTTTAGCCAAATGGGAATTATTCGAATTACCCCAATTTCTCCATGTGACCATTTTTTTCTCGATGTATTATAAACAGAATTTATATCATATTTCCATACTCTAAGATATTCATCAAATAATGATAATAACTCCGAATTTTTACTTTTATGAACGGTAAGATGAATATCGAATGGATTAAAAACAATCCCACTTGAACGAATATTAAACTCTTCAGATTTACTTGCTCCGAAAGTATTGTTAACAACTCCTGCATCTACTTCACTTGAAACAATACTTTCAAACACTTTCTGAAAATCGGGTTTTTCAATAAAAGTACAGTTGATAGACATTTTTTCTGTAAGAATTTTTAATTGTTGTCCATTTACGTCAGATTTCATAACAGCAATTGTTTTACCCTCTAAGCTTAAAATATCATCAATCTCAGAAGATTTTTTAACGTAAACTTCTCCCCAAACAGTTAATAAGGGGTTGGCACTATAATCCATATAAGTTGCACGATCATCAGTATAAGCGACGCTAACCATCATGTCAATTTTATCTTTTTTAACACGATCCAAGCCTTCGTCCCAAGTTCCAAAGACATATTTTATTTTAATATTTTCTTTGACTTCAATTTCGTGAAATGCATCAACGTAAAAACCTTTAATCATACCGTCTTTATCCTGAAAAATTGCGGGATAATAATTAAATGCACCAATTGTAACCACTCTTTGAGAATAAATACAATTTGTAATAACGATTAAGTATAGTATTGTGAGTATAGCTTTTTTCATAATCTTATCTTAAATTATTTTCACTTTTATTGCAAATTTCAGTTACATTTTTGTCCTATTTTCTAATCACAGTTCCCTTTTTCAGACAATTACAGTTGATTCATGTATCTATCAATTATTATTTATTCATACATTTAATAATCAATTGAGTCAATTCCTCTTTTTTAATCGGTTTTGTGATATAATCGTTGCAACCGGCAACTATTGCTTTTTCCTTGTCGCCTTCTAATGCATATGCCGTTTGAGCAATGATGATAATATCTTTGTTGAACATTCTTATCTGTCTTGTGGCTTCATATCCATCCATTTCGGGCATCATTATATCCATTAAAACTACATCAATTTCTGGATATTTAAAACAAATTTCCACCGCTTCGGTTCCTGTTCTTGCCAAAATAATTTCGTTAGCTAATTTTTGGACAGTATGCGAAAGGAGCATTTCTGATGTTGGATCATCTTCGGCAATTAATATTTTCAACTTTTTTAAAGAAATCGCTTCTACCGAAGTTGAATCTTCATTTTTTGCATTTTTTTCCGTCTCTTCGCATTGGCACGGAAGCGTAAAATAGAAGGTGCTTCCTACTCCTTCTTCGGATTCCACCCATATTTTTCCGCCAAGCATTTCGATATATGCTTTGGAAATTGACAACCCTAAACCGGCTCCTTGGCGTGCCATTTTGTCGTTAATATCGGCTTGAATAAATCGTTCGAAGATGGCTTCCTGTCTGTTTTTTGGAATTCCAATTCCAGTATCTTTTACAAAGAACTCCAATTCGGCAAGTCCTGTGTCCTTTTTCAGAACATAGCCAAATTCAATCGTTCCTTTTTCACTGTATTTGATGGCATTTTTTACAAGGTTTGTAAGAATTGCATATACTTTCTCGCGGTCGGTTTTGAGAATAGCTTTTTCAAAAGGCAAAGAGTTTTTGAATGAAAGTTTCATCCCTTTTCCTTCAATCTCAGGTTTGAAGAAAGTATAAATATATTCAAGTTGCTCGTTGATATTAGTCTCTTGCATCTGAACTTCCATCAGACCAGCTTCTATTTTGGAAATATTAATGATATCGTTGATGATATTAAGCATTCGTTCGCCGCTTTTTTCGATAATATCGATATATTCCTGCTGTTCTTCACCCGATAGATCTGGTTCTTTCAATAATTCCGCAAAACCCAGAATTCCATTCATGGGGGTGCGAATTTCGTGGCTCATATTGGCGAGGAAAGCCGATTTTAGACGGTCGCTTTCTTCGGCTTTTTCTTTGGCTTTAAACAAATTGATTTCGTATTCTTTTTGTTCTTCAATTTTTTTTGCTAATACTAAATTGTTATAGGCAAAGGAACTTAATTCTTGCGCAAAAATCCACAACAAATTTGTTATTGCTTGAAATTTCTGCAATGGCATTTCGTTCATTTTTTCGTATTCAAACAATATTTTTTCTTTATTCGCCCCAATTTCATCGGCATAATTTAAAATTTGAGTTTTATCAACTTTGCCAGTGCTGCCTTGCCCAATCATCCAAATAGCAATTAGCTTATCACCCACAAATATGGGCGCGCCGGAATCAATAAAACCACAACTATGACATTGTTCAAAATTAGGTTTTTTATATTTTGCAGCATTTTGCCCAATAGTTTTGTCGGATTTATAACAGTTTTTACGACCTAATTCGGTTTGGCGGATAAGTGTACAAACGCCGCTAAAATTACTTGGCGTAGTGATTGGGTTGCCTTCTGTATCCGTTATTATTGAAGCAATGCCTGTAGCACTGGCAAACGCATTTTGAATTTCTTGTAATTGTTTTAATTCAATAAGATCTGTAATTGATAAGTTGGGAATTTCTGTTTGTGGCGAAAGTATAAAATCCAGTTTTATCCTTAATTTTTCTTCTGATAATTTAAGTTGTTGCCTGCTTTCTTCGGTTTTTTCTTTGGCAAATTGCAATGCTACTTCAAATTCTTTCCGTTCGGTGATATCCCGAACAATATTCATCAAGGCAAACCGATTATTATATTGAAGTGGAATTATTTTAATTTCTACATCAATTTTTTTCCCATTTTTGTGCCTTACTTTAGTTTCTATTGCAGCAAAACCGTTCTCGAAAATTTGTTGTTTCTTGTCTTGTAAATCAGCTTTGTTTTGAAACACTTCTAAATCAGTAACTGACAAATTTTCAAACTCTTCTTTTGTGTATCCTAGCATCTCAAAAGACGCATTGTTCATTTCCACAAAATTACTGAAGGATTCATCCGGATTTACATAGAAGATTGAAATTCCATCTTTATTTGCCTCAAATAATTCACGGTATTTTGCTTCGCTAATTCTAAGGGACTCTTCGGCATGCTTGCGCGATTCTATATTACGGCTTACGCCTACAAGTTCAATTTCACCGCTTTCATTCATGCGATATCGCGATGAAGCTTCCACCCAAATTAAGCTTCCATTTTTATGTATTTGCTGTACTTCGCTTATGGTATGCAAAGGATTGTCCGGATTTTTAATAAATTTAGGCACATTTGTTTTAAACTGTTTATTTATACGCTCAATCGATTCGGGAGCTAAAACATTTCTTAGTTTTTCTTGAAGTGCTTCTTCAACCGTAAAACCAGACAGCCTATACATGGCAGGGCTTATGTAGGTAAACCGGTCTTGAGTTAAATTGAGTACCCAAATTGCATCTGAAGAATTTTCTGCCAAAAGACGATACTCTTCTTCGCTTTTTTTCAGTTTTGTTTCCGCCAGCTTGCTTTGGGTGATGTCAATACCGACTCCTGTAAAAAATGTTTTTCCATTTAAATCAAGGCGAACTCCGTTTGAATGGATTAGAATTTTTTCGCCACCTTTTATCAGAAGATTAGCCTCAACCTCTCCATATCCTTTAGTCATCACGTCTTCAACTGCTGCTGCTACACGAACTGCATCATCACCTTCAAACCAGTCCGACATATTCATCTGAGACAGTTCCTCGGCGGAATAACCAGTCATGGTTTCATGTTTTTTATTCCATCGGATAAGATTTCCTTGATCATTATAAACATAAAGATACCCAGGAACACTTTCTAAAAGAGCTTCGATAAAAATCTTTTCCTGTGCGAGCGATTCTTCGGTAAGTTTGCGTTCGGTGACGTCATAAATAATTGAAAAAAGTATTTTTTTATCTTGAAACTCTATCGGGGAAGAATGTACTTCCACAAATCGTTCTTCACCATTCGCTAATTTGTGTGTAAAATTAAAATGATTTCTTCTTCCGTCTATTGCTTTTTGACGTTCAATTGACAGTTGCTCCATTGTTAAAGTATTAATATCATCCATTTTAATGGAACAAAGTTTTGCTTTGTCATAACCGTAGTAATTTACGGCTGAAATGTTTGCATCTATTATTTGACCTGTTTCTGGTTCAATAAGTAGCATTATTGCATTATGATGCTCAAACATATTTTTAAAACGAGCTTCGTTTTTTTCGGCTTTTTCTTTGGCCGCAATTAATTCTTCTTCAATCAGTTTATCTTTTGTGATATCTTTATTTATTCCAATCATCCGCACAGGCTTATTCTCAGAATCTCTGATCACAAGTCCTTCTCCTTTTAAATATAAAATTGTACCATCTGGATGAACAACTCTGAATGTTGAGTCATATTCTTTTTCTCCATTTAAAGCAGCATTAGATTCATTAATTGCATCTTGTTTGTCGTCGGGATGAAGTCCATTGGTCCATGCATCTATGGTGTCTACAAATGCATCTTTGGAAATTCCATATAACTCGAACATTCTTTCGTCCCAAAACATCACATTTTCTTTCACGTTCCAATCCCAAACTCCAAGCTGACCAGATTTAGTGGCTAATTTTAATCTGTTTTTTATTTCTTCGGCTTTTTCTTTGGCTTTTATTAATTCAATTTCGATCAGTTTTTGTTCGGTTAAGTCTTGAAAGGTGCCGTGGAAAGAAACAGTTTTGCCATTCAGGTCTTTTTTAGATTCAGACCCAATGGCTCGAACATATTTAATACGTGTTCCATCATCAAAAATTAAGCGGTATTCGTGTTGAAATTTTTCTCCTGATAAAGTTGAACTATCAGTTATTCTATCCAGAAAATCTAAATCGTCTGGATGCAGGCGACTGCGGTAAATTGAACGAAATTCGTCAGAAGACAAACCTTTTTCAATTTCGAAAATGCGGTACAATTCATCTGACCAAGTAAGTAAGCGAGTATCGAATTTTATTTCCCAACTTCCTACTTGTGCCAAGACCTGAGCCTCATTTAAAGCTTTTTCGCTCTCTTCGGCTTTTATCTTGGCCTTGATCAACGCTTTTTCATTTATTTTTTCCTGTAAGACAAGTCCTGCTTGTTTTACAAACACTTCAATGAAACTAGAATCGGTAATAACTTGTTTGTTAAAAGTAAAGAAATGAATGGCTGCTAATAATTCATCTTCTTTATTTATACCGATGGTGTATATTTTATGAAGATCAATTAATTTCTCAATGTCACTTGCACCAGAAATAGAAAATTCTGAGGCGGAGAACTCTGCCAAATCACCTTCAAATTCAATAAAATTTCCAGATCTGAAATAATTGTAGTGAAGGTCTCTGAGTTCGTACATTCTCCCGACTGCATTATACCCTAAAATCTTTTTGACTTCCATTAAAAGGTTGTTGTCCAATCCAGAAACGGCTTCTAGCCAAGTTTGATTGTTCGATTCATCGATTGAAACATAAAGGACGATCGAGTTTGGATAATACTTTTGTAAATTATCGGCAACAAATTTATAAATGCTCTCTAAATCCTGTAGCAAAAGCATTTCAGAAGTTAAATGATTAAGCAATTTGAATTTTTCTTCACTTTCTTCTGCTTTTTCTTTGGCTTTTGTTAATTTTATTTCAAATTCTTTTTGTTCTGTAATGTCCTTTAAAACAGAATAGGTTTGTTTAAAAATTCCTTCGGGTGTATAGCCAATACATCCTTCAAATGTTGCAAAAACAAAAGTTCCATCTTTCTTTTTTATCTGAAATTCAACATCAGAAAGATAGCCATGTTTAATAAACTTTGGAAAATTTATTTTAAAATGTTCAACAGAATCAGGATGTAGGTAATCGCCAAACCAATTCCCTAAAACTTCATTTTTCTCATAACCTAATGTTTTTAACCACATTCGATTTATGTCTATAAAGCACCCATTCTTATCCAGTGACTGGGAAGGTAGAGATGAGTTAATATATAAAGCGATATATTTCTCCTCACTTTCCTTTAGCAATTGATTGTTGTCGTTATTCTTATCTGAATTTACTGACAATTGCAGAATTTCATTTTGCTTTTTAAGTTCAGCAATATGTTTCTCTAATTCTTCGTATGTTGGCTTGTCTTTCATATTTTATAGAGTCTAATCAAGATATAAATTTTCTCTCAGTCACTATGTTTGAATCCTTTTTTTCTCATTAATATAACAAAGTTAAATTAAAATTGTGATATAATGTGTTTTCGATAAATTTTGTTTAATATTAATTACTGTTGTGCGATAAAAGAATGAGATTCTTTACTAATGTCCAGAATAACAGTGGGTTTGATGTCTTTGGAGAAGGAGGGTGTTTCCTAGCGGCGAAATCGCCAGAAAACACCGTCTCTACTAGTGTAATAGTCTGTCTTTCTTAACTAAACGAAGATTCAATTGGTCTATAATTAAAGTTATTGAACAGTAGTGAATGTTTGTAGATACTTGTCAATATAAATCTGTTTTTCTTTGGATTTATATTGCTGAATGTATCGTGGATGTTCAAGGACTTTTAAAGTGTTGAACAACTTTACTTCTTTGTTTAACTTTTGGATAAAATCAGCATTTTTCTTTCCCAACACGTACACCTCAGAGGTGTCTAATCCCAAACTGATGTGTTTTTTTAAGGATGAAATCATAAAATCCTTCAACATTTTAAAGAGAGTTTGGTCGTCATAATAATTGGCATTTAACCAATTGCCATCCTTCGTTCTACGGACAATGGCTAACGGAAATGGAGAGTTGATATAAAATTCGTTGTAAAAATCTTTCGCTCCTCCATATTCGGCAATCATATCATACATGAAAACAGAAGATATTTCGTGTGTATGTGCCGAGTGCATTTTAATACCGCAAATGCTTTCCATTCGTTTGGTATCGGTAAATGGCACACCTGTAACTCCAGCTCCATGTCGACTTGGATTGATACCGAGTATGAGTTTTCGTTGATTTGAATCGTTGTAAAACTTGTTATAAAACTGTTGACTTACTTCCATTGTTTCAGGATTATCCGTATATGGGTTGAGCACCTGAAAGCCCTCTGGTAGTTTGCCCGAATACTGCAACTGTCGGTTGAAATGTATCACTTTTTCGCCAAATGTTTTTGACATAATAGTTTTATAAGTTGGCTAGGTTTTAGTCTAGGCAAGTGAGTCTTCTTTTTGTTTGTTCTTCAATTCGTTTTTTGTAAATAGACTCTCTGTATAAATTTCTTTTCCACTAAAAAGTAAAAAGTAAACACCAATGACTGATTAAGAAAGGCGATGCCAAGGCCATAGGTACTGCCATACCAAAGAGCCAAGCCATAAGTTGTGAGTTGCCCAATACCATACATGGGATTAGCAAAATACTTGTAGGGTCCACAGACAACAAAATCACATATTTTCCTGCCTAAGAACATGTCTTTCCAATAATAAATATTCCATCCAACTACTTTTGCAGCCCAGAGTTTAATTAAAAATCCGAAAAGAATGATGCCCCCGATTATATACTTTAAGTACTCCATATACATCAACTCAAAACTTCCAGCTGTAACAACAGACAGATAGCCAATAGATGCAGCATTATGATAAAAGCAAAATGCCAATATGCCTTCAAATCTTAGGTATCCATCTTTTTCACCATACTTAGTTATGAACTTGTTTCTCCATCCATTCTCTCTGAGAAATAGTGTGATGAAACCTATATAGGCTGCAGTACTCAAACCGAAATAGCCAAGAGCTAATCCAGTACTTAGATGTGCACTAGTGCTAAGGTAAATACTTAACAATACTGACAATCCCATAAATATGGATCGAAGTACTGTGATATGGTCAGTTCTAAAGCCTGAGATTGCAAGGAAAGTTTTTAAGTAATGAAATAATGATTGTAATAACTTCATTTTGGTTGGATTAATTATGAATTTTAAGTGTATTGTTAAAAGTAATATCTATATCTGAATAGTATTGTTTATGATAGGGTAATGTTTACCATTCTATCAACGATACACCCAATCCTATTGTTGCTTGCTTATAGTTATAATCAATCAAACTCTC
>JBBRGJ010000108.1:0-10963 GCA_038240835.1 Bacteroidales bacterium
GGGAACACCTATTATTGCATTGGACGTTTGGGAACATGCTTACTATTTGAAATATCAGAATCGCAGACCCGATTACATCTCTGCTTTTTGGAATGTGATTGATTGGAGTGCAGTGGAGATTTTGTTCTTAGAAGCTTCAAAATAGGAACTAGTAAATACGTATATAAAAAAACAACCCTTAAGGTTTCTAAAACCTTAAGGGTTGTTTTTTTATATATTGAAATACTATTTCAAATGTCCATTTACGTATGCTTTAGTCATTACGCTAAGAATTCCATTTTTGTCAATGGTGCGTATTGCTTTAGCTGATACTTTTAAAAGTACAAAATCGTTTAATTCAGGAACCCAAAATCTTTTGGTGTGCAAGTTTGGTTTAAAGGTTCTTTTTGTTTTAATATTTGAGTGAGAAACGTGGTTTCCTACTATTACTTTTTTTCCGGTTATTTGGCAAACTCGTGACATTTTAAGCGTATTTTTTATGATTAAACTTCTATTCCTTACTAAATTGGAGTGCAAATTTCAGCAAAATTATTGGATTAACCAAACAATATTGAAAAAAAAGTGGTTTTTTTTGGATATTTTACGAAAATAATTTTGAATTGAGATGTAAATAAAAAAATCTGCTTACAGAAAGTTCGTAAGCAGATTTTTTTTGAAGGTAAAAATATTATTGAACAATTATTTTTTTCGTGATCAAATGGTTGTTAATCATTATTTTAATGAAATAAATTCCATTTGAGTTTAGTTGATTTCTATTTATTACATATTGATGATCTCCGCTGTTAAGTTTTTGATTTTCAACAGATAATACTTTTTTCCCTAACACATCGTAGATATCAACCATCACATTTGAATTTTGAGTTAAATTGAAGTTGATGGTTGTATTTGCGTTCATTGGGTTGGGATAAATAGAGAGATCGATGGCTCTTGCTGCGTCTTCTTCTATTCCCACAATGGCACAATCACCAGTGCATACTCTGTCAATAAAGATATTGTTGCCACCTTTGCCGGTGAAGGTGAATTTGAATCGCAAGTTTGATTTATTGGTCACCCCGGTGATGAAAATGGAATCTTGTTTCCAGAACTTGGTGCTATCGCCTTTAAAAGCTGTTGTTTTTGGTGCCCATGTTCCCAGTGATTCACCAGAATAGGTCTTTTTCACCGACCATGTTTTTCCGCAATCTGACGATACAGCTAAGGTTAGTTTATCGTAAATGGTGTCTGCGGAATTTGTTCCATAAAGTAAATCGGCAATGGCGTTTGCAGCGACTGCTTTTCCAACGTATGCTCTGCTAAATTTTAATTTGATAATTCCAGTAATGTGTGATAAATCAAACGAAGGTGAAATTAGCTCATCCACACTTCCAGAGGCATTGTTTTCAAAATTCACTAAACTTACGGAGTGTGTCCCAGTGTGCGAAGCGGAGTCGGTAATTTGAAATCCGTTGCCATTTTGGTTGACAATACTCCAATTGTTTAACCCATTCTCAAAATCTTCGAATATATCTCCTGTTTGGCTTGCTAATGAAGGCATTACATGAATTAGATTTTGTTTGACGATCGAATCAGAACCATTTGCATTCATTACTACAAGTTTTACGCTGTAATTTCCTTCAGCTGCGTAATTTATTGATGGATTTTCTTGAGTTGATGTCGATGGAGTTCCCCCTTCAAAAGTCCATATTCGATCAGAAACTGCTCCATTGTAGGATTCGTCGTTAAACTCAATGGTGCTTCCTGCGCAGATGGTACTACTTCCATTTTTAAAATCGGCTATTGGTGCACATATCGCAATGGCAAGAGGATCCCAAACTCCAGTTGCTACTAAGTTTTCGTATGACCAAAGTTGGCGTCTATCTCCCATCATGGTTGCTTGTATTCTGTCGTTTTGGCCATTTGTAAACAGATTGGTGCAATATCCAAATTGATAATCCATGTAATTTTCTACCATGTCTGGTTTGTCATCTGTTTCGCTGCACGTATTTCTCTCGCCGGGTGCAAAACAAGTGAGCGATGTGTTTTGAGATGCTGTTTGAATAGGAGGTGTGTCGGATACTTCATCGTTGGTTAATGTTACCAGCCCAAATGGACCGCCACTTGTAGAGCAACCATCGGCGCCCATCATTGGAATTCCAGCCATTAATTTCATGTTTTGAAACGGATGGTATAAGTTGAAATAGTGACCTAACTCGTGCGTAAATGTTCTATTTAATGCATTGATTGGTTGTCCCATCAGAGATGTTGCAGTTCCTATTGCGCCAATTCCATCGTGACGAATAAGCACTCCATCAGCCAATGTATCTCCATTGGTAAAAAGTGGGGTTAGTGGATTGGAAGGCGGAAATACCGACATCCCACCAATTGCGGCTCCATCGGGTAATGATATTCCTGCTGGATAGATGAAAGCGACGGAATAGATGTTTAAATATTTTTTTGGATCCCAAGCATAATCATGCAACAAATCGTAATAAGCATAATATGTACGCTCGTCGTGTGATCTTACTATCCCATCGGTGCAATTTCCGTCTGGATCTATTTTCGCAAGTCTAAACTCAAAATTACAGTTGGCACGAAGGGCATTAAAGCCCGCCCAAGTATTTGTGCCAGCAAGGGTGTCGTCGTTTAACTTTTGATAATCAATGTTTAATCGAGCTATCGCATCTTCTACCTGCTCTTTGCTAATATTCTCTGGTCCATAACCATGAATAATGTGAAAGACGACTGGGATGATTTTTCTCCCATTTTGAGTGGTGTCCGTGGTCGGAGCTTTTGGATTTTGACCCGCTTTCATCGATTGGATAAACGTTGCCATCTGCTTTTCGTATGTCACGTACTTGTCGAAGACCGTTGGATTTTCTAAAATCTTTTTTGACAACAACAGATGGTCGGCCATGTTGTAGTTGTAATAAACTTGTTTGTCTTGTTGCGCAATGGCTGCATTTAATCCCCAAATTAAAGCCAATGCAATAATTGTAATCTTCTTCATATTTAATTGTTTTTTTTAATTCCCTTTGGCAAATATAATTAATTATTTATAACTACCAAAAAGCTGGCGATCTAAATGGACTGTTTTTCGCTAAATTGTTGTAAATTCTCGATGAATCAAGGTCCTGTCAAGATGTATTTTGAAGATGCTTACGTATTGGGATATTTTAATAATAGTAGGCCGTAAAACTTCTCTTTTTCGTACCTTTGCCAAAAAAACAGATTGAATGGTTTATCCAGCAACATTTGAACAAAAAATTGGATTCGATCAAATTCGAACGCTTTTATCTCAAAAGTGTATTAGTCCATTGGGATTAGCTTTTGTGCAAAAGATAAAAATGAGCACCAAGGAGGAGAGTATTCGGATGATGCTTGAGCAAGCCGAAGAGATGAGGCAAATCATGCTTTTTGATACTAATTTCCCTTCGCAAGATTATTTTGATTTGAGCGAGGAGATTTCACTGTTGAAAATTGAAGGATCTCATGTGGATGGCGAATCCCTTTCGAGGCTTAAGTGCATGATGAAAACCATCGAACAAATTGTGGTGTATATTCAAAAAAGAGAGGCTGATAAATATCCACACTTAACCGCTCTTAAGAATCATCTAAATTTTGACGCAAGTCTCATCAAACTAATTGATGGGGTGGTGGACGATAAAGGAAATATTAAAGATAAGGCTTCGCCTGAGTTGTTTGATATTCGCAGAGATATTGTTCGTCTGACTCAAAGTGCAGCGAAGAAAATTCGTCAAATTTTACACCAATCCAAGCAAGATTCAATTGTGGCGGATGATTCCGAAATTACCATTAGAAACGGACGTTTGGTTATTCCTGTCCCTGCGGCTTATAAACGGAAATTGAGAGGTTTTATTCACGATGAGTCGGCTACCGGACAAACGGTTTTTATAGAACCAGAAGGGGTTTTTGACGATAACAACGAAATTCGAAATCTGCAAAATGCGGAGCGAAGAGAAATTATTCGGATTCTAATTGAAGTGTCAGACGCAATTCGCCCGATGATCGAAGAGATTGAATCGATGCAAATATTTTTAGGATTAATTGATTTTTTGAGAGCTAAAGCCAAACTTGCCATCGAGATAAACGGAGTGATGCCAATTATAAATAGTGGACCGTCTATCCTTTGGAAAAAAGCAGTGCATCCGCTCTTATATCTGAATTTTAAGCCTCAGAAGAAAACAGTGGTTCCTCAGGATATTATACTCACCGAGTCGGAACGGATATTAATTATTTCTGGTCCAAATGCCGGTGGAAAATCGGTTACGCTCAAAACGATTGCTCTTATTCAGTATATGTTTCAGTGCGGCTTTTTGGTTTCGGTGAATGAACTTTCAGAATTTGGAGTTTTCAAACATATTTTCTTAGACATGGGCGATGAGCAGTCGTTGGAAAATGATTTGAGTACGTATAGCTCGCACCTGCAAAATATGAAGGTGATGATTTCGGAAAGTAATCGCCGTTCGCTCTTTTTGATTGATGAATTTGGAACGGGAACGGAACCTGTTTTGGGCGGTGCAATGGCCGAAGCAGTATTGGAAAAACTGATTGAGAATAAATCTTTTGGTGTCATAACCACTCACTTTGGCAATTTAAAACTCATTGCGGAGCGTCATCCGGAAGTGAAAAATGCCGCCATGCTCTTTGATGTGGAGGAGATGCGCCCTTTATATATCTTAAAATTGGGAAAACCAGGGAGCTCGTTTACGTTTGAAATTGCGCATAAAATTGGTTTCCCAGAAACCGTTTTAGAACATGCACGTCAGATAACGGGTTATGATAGAATAAATTACGAGCAACGTTTGCAACAACTCGAAACGGAGTTGCATTATATTACCGAGCAGAAAAAATCGTTGAATGTTGCAGACGAAACGTTGGCAGAGCTTGTAAGTAAGTATGAAATCAAGGTTAAAGAGATGGAGCAAATCCGAAAGGAGACCATTCATGCGGCCAAAGCAGAAGCGCGAGAGATTGTGAAAAGTGCCAATAAATTGATTGAAAATACCATTTTTGATATCAAAAAATCGGCTGCGGATAAAGATACGGTGAAAGAGATTCGTAAAAATGTGAGCGAGTTTACCGAGTCGATGGAAGTAAAACCAGAGGAATTGGTCAAATCCAACAAGCCAAAATCAACGAAGAAAGATAAATTTGGGAAAATTGAAGAGCCTGTTGTGGTTAGAGATTTTTCACCTCTTAAAGTTGGAGATTTAGTATTAGTGCTTGGAATGAACGCCAAAGCTGAGGTAATGGAACTAAAAGGAGAAGATGTAACACTTTCATTAAATGGGGTGATTTTTCGCACTAGAACTAAAAAAGTAGAAAAAATAAGTCGCTCCGAAGCCAAACAGATGCAGCGAAATCCGCACTCTGTGAACTCTATTTATCAACGATTGGTGGATAAATCAACGACCTTTAATTCAACCATCGATTTGAGAGGAAAGAGAGCCGACGAGGCTTTATCGGAGACGGAACGTTTTATCGATGATGCTATCTTGTTGAATGTTAGCGAAATCAAAATCCTCCATGGAAAAGGAAATGGAATTTTACGTCAGTTGATTCGGAAACAGCTTTCAAACAATGGAAACGTAAGTAAGTTCTTCGACGAAAAAATAGAATTTGGTGGCGATGGAATTACGGTGGTTCAACTAGAATAGATTCAAAAACGATATCATAAATATTTTTTATCTTTGACAAATAAAGTTTACTAATGTAAATAATTCAAGTTCTCTTATGTCTAAAAGGATTATTTACTGTTTTGATATTTAAGTATATATTTTGTTTTCTTTGTGTCTTTTGTGCCTTCTTTGTGTCTTTTGTGACATAGCTAAAAGGTTATACTGTGCACAGCTGAGTCACGCTTAGCGGGACTAACTCATGAGTAAATTATATAATTATGAACGACACGAATAAAGTATCACAAAGAAGCACGAAGTTTCACAAAAGAACAATGAATAATGAAGTGTAAGTTATTGAAAATAAGTATATTGTTTAGGTGTGGTTTACTAAATGCTTCCATCCCCAAGACTGTAAATAACATGCAAAACTTGTATAAATCAAAAAACAGCTATAAATGAAATTAAAAACATCAATCAAAGGAAGATTTTGGAGTTTTATCCTAATCTTATCACTAATCCAACTTAGCACTATGAAACCCTTAAATGCGCAACAAACGCCAGATTCGTTTAAATATCAATTGGAGCAATTTGCGGATGCAAAAATCATGAGATACACCGTTCCTGGCTTCGATCAGCTTTCGGTTAGACAAAAAACATTGATCTATTATCTTAGCGAAGCAGCACTTTGCGGAAGAGATATTCTTTTTGATCAGAACTGCAAATTGAACTTATCGATTCGTATTACACTCGAAAACATCATCCTATATTATAAAGGAGATAAAAAAAGTGACGATTATCAAAAGTTTATGGTTTATACCAAACGGGTTTGGTTTTCCAACGGAATTCATCACCACTACTCCAACGATAAATTTTTTCCAGAAGTAAGCAGTGATTATTTCACAATGTTGATTAATAAGTCTGTGGGTGCAAAATTTCCGTTGAATAAAGGTGAAAATTTGGCCACTTTTTCAAAAAGAATTACCGACGAAATATTTAACCCAACCATTGCCCCAAAGAAAATCAGCCTCGATGATAGCAAAGATTTAATCCAAGCGTCTGCATCCAATTTCTATGAAGGAGTTTCGCAAAAAGAGGTAGAAGATTTTTATGCTGCGCAAGTTGCCAAAGATGGTAATTCGGAGACTCCAATCTCTTACGGACTTAATTCTAAACTTGTGAAAGTGAATGGTGTAGTAGCCGAACAAGTCTACAAAGTGGGTGGATTGTACTCAAAAGCAATCGAGAAAATAGTTTTTTGGCTCAATAAAGCAAAAGATGTAGCTGAAAATCCAGCTCAAAAACTACATATTGAAAAACTAATCTCATTTTATCAAACTGGAGATTTGAAAACTTGGGATGAATACAATGTTTTATGGGTAAAAGATACTCAGTCGCCCATCGATTATGTAAATGGATTTATAGAAGTATATGGCGACCCACTTGGAATGAAAGCAACGTGGGAAGCGGTTGTGAATTTCAAAAATATTGAAGCATCTGTTCGTTCCGAGAAAATTAGTTCAAATGCACAGTGGTTTGAAGACCATTCGCCAGTGGCTCCACAATTTAAGAAAAAAGAGGTAAAAGGTGTTTCGGCAAAAGTAATTACCGTTGCTCAATTGGGAGGCGATTGTTATCCTACCACACCCATTGGAATCAATTTGCCTAACTCAAACTGGATTCGTAAAGATCATGGTTCTAAATCTGTAACCATGGAAAATATTACCTATGCATACGATCAAGCAGCTTCCGGAACTGGCGTTTTGGAAGAGTTTTGCTACTCTGCAACTGAGATTGAAAGAGCCAAGAAATATGGTTCTGCTGCCGATAATTTACACACCGATTTGCATGAGTGTCTCGGTCATGGATCTGGACAAATGTTGCCAGGAGTTTCCGATGGTGCGTTGAAAAATTATCACTCAGCCCTCGAAGAAGCTCGCGCCGATTTGTTTGCTCTCTATTTCTTGTTGGATCAAAAAATGGTTGATATTGGCCTAATCGAAAATTTGGAAGTGGCTAAAGCTGAATACGATAAATATATTCGCAATGGCTTGTTGATGCAATTAACTCGCATCGAACCCGGTAAAACCATTGAGCAAGCACACATGCGCAACCGTGCATTGATTTCTCGTTGGTGCTTAGAAAAAGGAGCAAATGAGAATGTAATTGAGAAAAAGACCAAAGACAATAAAATCTTTTATGTCATCAACGATTACGAAAAATTGCGCAAACTGTTTGGGGATTTATTGGCCGAAATTCAACGAATTAAATCCACCGGCGATTTTGAAGTAGGGAAAGCTATCGTCGAAAAATATGCTGTACAAATAGATCCAGCCATTCATAAAGAGGTGCTTAATAGATACGAAAAACTGAAAGTAGCTCCTTATGGTGGTTTTGTCAATCCAAAATTTGTTCCTGTTGAGAAAAATGGAAAAATAATTGATGTAAAAGTCGAATATCCAGATGATTACACCAAACAGATGATGGAATACGGAAGGAAGTATTCATTTTTAAGCCCAAATTAGTCTATTGTTTTTTTTATAATCTGTTTTAGGATATCAGTGAGCAAATGTCAATTTTTAATTGGATGCCCTTTTATTATTAAATGGGTTTAGCCGATTATCTTAGCACCAAAAGACTTTTTATCGACTTAGTGTTTTATTGATGACCTAGGAGCTGAAGTGTATTAAATTGATTTGGTCATCTTTGCTGAAATTTTTATACTGAAGATGTATCATAGATTTATTGTCTTTTCCTGAAATCGGCGCCGAAGGTGTCGAAGATTATTAACCACATTTCGTTAATTTTAACGAGATGTGGTTAATAATCGAAAAAAACCAATTGATTTTGGCATAAAAATGGGTGCGAAGCAAACCCATTTTTATGCCAAAATCTTCAACTCTTTTACATTTAGGGATCGGACGTTGCCCGACCCTAAATTGATTTCGGGCTTTAAGGACTTTCGCCTTTACAGCCTTTTACCGCACCACGCTCACACTTCCCTTATACTCTTTTACTTCCTGTTTCGGATTGGTAGACGTTAAGATATAAAAATAGACTCCATCCGCAACATCAGATGCTGGCCAGTTGTTTTGATAGTCGTTGCTTTGGAATATTTGGTTGCCCCAACGATTGAAAATACTTAATTTCAAGTTGTAATACTTTCCGTTTTCAATCACAAATTTATCGTTTATGCCATCCCCATTGGGTGAAATTACGTTTGGAATGCGGATGTCGGGAATAAACACTTCGTAACAATGAGCATCTACGGTAACGGTGACCGTGTCTCGAGTTTCGTCGAACTTAAAATCCTTTTGCACCAACGTGTAAGTGGTGGTTTGCGCAGGGGTAACGGTAATTTGGGCTGTGGTATCCAATAAATTTCCCTGTTCATCATACCACCAGTACAAATACTCGCCATGTCCGACTGTGCCTATGGATACACTGTTTCCGGGTTTTACACAGGTGTCGTTTCCCGCGTTGGCCACATACGCGGGCGCATCACACGGATAAACTGCCACATCGTCGATGAGGTAATAGCTGGGCATATCAGCTGAATCTATTTGTGAATAAAGGCTTGGCAACATAAAAACTGTAACCGAATCATCGGGTACAAAGCTAGTAATATGTATCCATTGTTCATTTCCTTGAGCTATAAAACTTCCTTCAACTTTCACCCATGTAGTCGTATCGTTTAAAGCTGCACCGTGGTAATTAATTTGTGGGTTTAATTGGAATAAATCAATAAATCCAGGTGTGATGTAAATAGTAGAATCTGGAGAAATCAAAGCGCTTACTCTATTAGTTGCATAATTTAGTCCATTTAAGTACCACTTTGCAAAATATCCATAAAACCTTATATAAAATGAAACATTATAACAAATATTTTCATTTAATTCATTTGATAATTTTATAGATACTGCTTCCCTATAATTAGAGGTAGTTCCTCCTGCTGTAGATGTGTAATAGAGAAGCAGCCCAGCTTCCCCGCAGCCAGTTCTTGGCTTAATATCTGTCAAAGCATGCTCCCAAAAAATACTAATATTTGTATCATTTAGCATGCAGCAATTGAAATATTCACAATGATTACCATATTGACATCCAGCGGCCCAATAATCTGCATAACTGATTTGATTAAAACTATTTGGACATATATTGAATTTTTCCAAACTAGGGTTGGGAACAAGGTTTTGACCTGTACTGTAATATGGCATTAATAGCACAAATATGGTAATTATTCTCATCTTCCGTTTTATAAACTGGGGAAAGAGCAAATATTTGCTCTTTCCCCAGAAAATTTATTCAATAATCAATTTATCAACCTTTTCATCTGATAAATCACTTCTAACAAGTTTAATAAAATAAACTCCTTTGCTTAGCTTTGAAGTATTAATGATGAATTCGGAAGTATTACTGGTATTTGCTGCTTTAAATAATTCACGTCCTTGCATATCGAAAATTACAGCAAATGCAATATTCAATGCTCCTTTAACTGTAACTTGCTCGCGAGCAGGATTTGGGTATATGGTTGTTTCACTGTTCTGAATTTCATATGGTTTAATGATGTTTTTCGGCTTCACCGATTCAACACGATATATCCGATTTAGCATTACCCATGAGGTAAAAACACCATATCCTCCTTGAATGTGCGGTTGGGTTGCAATTTGCAACAACGTGGCACGTTCGTCATCCGATAAGTCAAAACGTCCTTTTGCCCAACTTTGCAGATAGATGCCATTGGCTATTTTATGGTTTTTCTCTATCAGATTTTTGGGCACAATGGCTTCATTCACCGCAATGGCTTCATCAATACGGTTGGCCGAAATCAGTTTGTTCACCTGATCAAATTGAGGGATTGAGGTGGTTTGTATTGGATTATCGGTCAATTCCGCATTCTCGGATACACTCATGTTTAAGTTATCGGGTTGCGCATTGGCATAAAAAGCAGATGCCTGATAGTATTGGTTTTCTTCTACATCGGCTGTAAACGTGGGCATGGTAGCCAATTCGCTGCTTTGTGTTCCGTTTATCATGGCATCGCTGCCACCGCCACCGCCACCATTGTATGGTATCCAAATCACTCCATCATATCCGGCACATGTTTGCGGAACAGGGGTAGTTATTTCTATTGCAGTAAATGCCCCTGTAACAGAGTATTGGAGAGGAGTTGTTAATAGTGAGTAATTTGGTGATACAGTTCCTTCATGAGTCCAAGTAGTAGCAGTTGCCACGGAGCCTTGCACCCGGTATCTACCTGTCACAAACGGGGTGTTCCACCAGTTTCGGTTCACCCAACGTACAGCTACCACACCTTGGTTTCCGATGGTGGCACCATTTAAGCGCACCCC
>JBBRGJ010000109.1:0-10775 GCA_038240835.1 Bacteroidales bacterium
CGCTTTGAGATGATCGGTTTCAAACAAGTGGATCCTTTTATTAAAGCAATTGTCAAAGAGTTTGTTTTTGAAGACTCAATCGATGAGTTGATGAAATCTTCTCATTTTTCGGCATTGATTGATTCTGTTAAAGAGATGGCGCTGAGAGTGATAAAGTTATCTCCAAACATCCCTTCCGAAGCAGCAATTTCTTTAGAAAACATTACAGGTACTGAGCCTCTTATTAACTTAATTGCATCTAATACGCATGTGGATAATAAGGGGAAACAACATTTGCTGGAACTTACCTCTTTTTCGAAATTAGCCAATGATGTTTTAGCAATTTTGTCTCAAGAGATTGAATTGCAAGAGTTGAAAAATAAAATTCAATCCAAAGTTAAGGTTGATATTGATAAACAACAACGAGAATATTTTTTAAATCAACAGATAAAAACGATTCAAGAAGAGTTGGGTGGAAATCCAGCGGATAAATTAGTGGAAGAAATACGTAAAAAGTCATCCACGAAAAAATGGACGAAAGAGGTGGACGAACTTTTTGAAAAAGAGTTACATAAATTACAACGATTAAATCAACAATCCCCTGATTTTTCTATTCAAGTGAATTACTTGGAACTTTTTGTGGAATTGCCATGGAATGAGTATACAAAAGATAACATCGATCTAAAACATGCCGAGAAAATTTTAAATGCCGACCATTATGGTTTGCAAAAAGTGAAACAACGTATTATTGAGTATTTGGCAGTTTTGAAGATCAAAAACGACATGAAATCGCCAATTTTGTGCTTGGTTGGCCCTCCAGGTGTTGGTAAAACATCGTTGGGAAAATCAATCGCTAGAGCTTTGAATCGTAAATATATCAGAATGTCGTTGGGCGGTTTAAGAGACGAATCTGAGATTAGAGGTCACCGAAAAACATACATCGGAGCGATGCCTGGTCGCGTGATTCAAAATATTAAAAAAGCGAAATCTGCAAATCCTGTATTTGTATTGGACGAAATAGACAAAGTTTTGGGCATGAATATCAACGGAGATCCGTCGGCGGCTCTTTTGGAGGTGCTTGATCCTGAACAAAACAACTCTTTCTATGATAATTTCTTGGAAATTGGATTTGATTTATCTAAAGTATTGTTTATTGCTACTGCAAATAGTCTGAGTTCTATTCATCCAGCATTGTTGGATAGAATGGAAATTATTGAAATTTCGGGATATACCAACGAAGAAAAAGGACAGATTGCAAAGCAACATCTTATTCCAAAACAATTGTTGGAACATGGAATTACGAAATCAGAATTGACGTTTAATAGTAGCGTGGTCGAAAAAATAATCGATTCGTATACGCGTGAGTCAGGGGTGAGAACTTTAGAGAAAAATATTGCGAAAGTTATTCGAAACCGTGCTCGGTTTATCGCTTCTAACGAACCTTACGCCAAAAAGTTAACCCTAACAGATATTGATGATATTTTGGGAATTCCACAATTTCATCACGATAAAAAAATTGATAACAACGTTGCTGGAGTGGTGACAGGTTTGGCTTGGACTGCGTTTGGAGGTGAGATTTTATTTATTGAATCGAGTATTTGCAGAGGAAAAGGTGGATTGTCTATTACTGGAAATCTTGGCGATGTGATGAAAGAATCTGCAACCATTGCGTATCAGTATTTAAAAGCTCATGCCACTGAATATAATATTGATCCACTGGTGTTTGATTCGTGGAATGTTCATATTCACGTTCCCGAAGGTGCTACGCCAAAAGATGGTCCATCGGCAGGTGTGACAATTTTTACGGCTTTAGTTTCCCTGTTCACGCAACGCAAGGTTCATCCTGCGATAGCGATGACTGGTGAGATCACACTTCGTGGTAAAGTCCTTCCTGTAGGCGGCGTTAAGGAGAAAATGTTGGCAGCTAGAAGAGCTAAAATTACAACTATTATCCTTTCAAAAGAGAATCAACGAGATATTGAAGAGGTGGAAGACCAATATCGTAAAGATATTTCATTTATCTTTGTAGACAATATGAGCGAGGTAGTCGAAAATGCACTTTCTTCGGAAAAAGTTGCAAATCCGATTGACTTAGCGGTGAAAATAAATACTGAAATTTCTTAATATTAATTAGGTATGGTTACAAAAAGAGAGTTAAAATCAGAGTTGGAATTATTGACGAAAAGTCTGCTCACTCGCCAACTGTGGCTTTACAACGACGATGTAAATAGCTTTGATGATGTGATTGATAGCTTGATAGAAGTATGTGATCACGATCCGATACAAGCCGAACAGTGTGCGTTTATTACGCATGCAAAAGGCAAATGTATGGTGAAAAAAGGAGAATTAAAGGACCTTGAAATATTGATGGTCGCTCTTTTTGATAGAGGATTAACTGTTTCAATCAAGTAATATCTTTAGGAAATCATCCTTTTAAGTGAAAAAATCCAATTATGTAATGATTATAATCATCATATAATTGGATTTTTTTATAGAAAGAATGCTTTTTTTCCAAAATTGAATTTAGTTTCTTGTTGAATAATATGTTAAGGTGGTTTTTAATGTCTTTTTTCGCAGTGTTAAATATAGTAATTGAAAATCAGATATTTAGAGCTAAATTTTTAACAATTCACTTAAGTGTCACGAGAAATATTTTGATTAATGGACGGGAAATGTTGGTAATAGAACGGGAATCAATGGCTTTGGAGACAATAAAAAAAGATTTATTTTTCTGATTATTTTTAAATAATTAATTTTTTTAAAAATAATATTGTATCTTTGCCGTATAATTTTAATAAGAATACATTATGGCTGAAGGTACAGTTAAATTTTTCAACGACAGTAAAGGTTACGGATTTATTATTGACGATGAGTCAAAATCCGAAGTATTTGTTCATGTTACAGGGTTAATCGACAAACCTGAAAACAATGATAAAGTTTCATACGAAATCGTAGAAGACAAAAGAGGAAAAAAAGCAATTAATGTTAAAAGAATAGATTAATCTTACATTAGCTTGAAAAAAGCCTTACACCAAGTGTAAGGCTTTTTTTTTATCTTTGCATATTACTAATAAAACTCAATATGAATCTATTGCTTATCGAGCATCTTGCTAAATCCTTTGGAGATCATGTTCTTTTCAATGATATTACTTTAGGAATTGATAAAGGCGAGAAAATCGCATTAATTGCCAAAAATGGTACAGGAAAATCTACATTACTTAATATAATTGGTGGACTTGATACTTCTGATAGCGGGACTATCACCGTTCGAAATGGAATTAGAATTTCATATTTAAACCAACATCCTGATTTTGATCCGAATAGCACTGTGAGCGAACTTATTTTCAACGATGATAATGAGTATATGACGGCCGTGAAGGAGTACGAACTCTGTTTTGAAAAACATCTGCAACATAAAATAAGTGACGATGAATTTGAAAAAGCAATTACCAAAATTGACTCTTTGTCTGCCTGGGAATATGAACATAAGATAAAAGAGATTCTTTCAAAATTTCAAATCCATGATTTTGAACAGATGGCCGGAACGCTCTCTGGTGGTCAGAAAAAGAAAATTGCGCTTGCCAAAGTGTTGATTGATAATGCAGATATTCTGATTCTGGATGAGCCTACCAACCACTTAGATATTGATGTAATTGAATGGCTCGAAGACTATTTGCAACGCAACAATACCACTTTGCTCATGGTTACTCACGACCGTTATTTTCTGAATCAGGTGTGTGATCATATTGTAGAGTTGGATAATCAGAAACTTTATAAATATGCAGGAAGTTACGAGTATTACTTAGAGAAAAAGGAAGAACGCGAACAGGTAGATGCAGTGGTGATTGAGAAATCCAAAAATCTATATAAAACGGAATTGGAGTGGATGCGAAGAATGCCACAAGCAAGAGGCACTAAATCGAAAGCTCGAATCGATTCGTTTTACGATCTGAAAGAGAAAGCGTTAGTTCGACGTGATAAGGACTCCGAAGGGTTTAGCGTATTGTCTGAACGTTTGGGAAATAAGATCATTGAAATTCATAACATCGATTTCTCGTATGACGATAATTTGCTCGTCTCCGACTTCTCTTATATCTTCAAACATGGCGAACGAATAGGAATTGTGGGACCGAATGGTTCTGGAAAATCAACGTTGCTTAAATTAATTGCCAACTTTCTTCAACCAAAAAAAGGTAAAATTGAAGTTGGACAAACCGTTAAATTGGGCTATTATGCTCAGGATGGATTAGTCTTAGACGAAAATAAGCGAATGATCGACATTGTAAAAGAGTATGCGGAAGTAATTAAGTTGAAAAACGGTTCACAGCTTTCTGCTGCCCAATTTTTAACTCATTTTGGTTTTACATACAACCAGCAATGGAGTTATTTTGAATCGTTGAGTGGAGGCGAGAAGAGAAGGCTGTATTTGCTTTTAACACTTTGCACAAATCCCAACGTATTATTGCTCGATGAGCCGACTAACGATTTTGATATTCAAACCATGAGTTTGTTGGAGGAGATGTTGCTCAATTTTGAAGGTTGTGTCGTGGTGGTTTCTCATGATAGATATCTGTTGGATAAAGTATCTGATCACCTGTTCTGTTTTCAAGAAAATGGGAAAATCAAAGATTTTTATGGTTCGTATACCGATTACAGATTCCAACAATTAAATCTCGAAAAAACAGAAAAAAAAGCAGATAATAAATCTCAAATTGTTGAAAAACGTGCCGTTTCTATTCGTAAACAGAAACGAACATTTGCTCAGCAGAAAGAGTACGACCTGTTAGAAGAAACTATCTCAACACTTGAAACTGAGCACAAAACCATTGTAGAATTGCTAAATGGCGGAAAAGGAACCGTAGATGAACTCACCCAATGGAGTATCCGTTACAAAGAAATTGAAACAGAAATAGAAGAAAAGACAATGCGCTGGATGGAGTTGGATGAGATTGAAAATTAATTTGGTGTGAAAATTTGATCTTCGTAAGAGCAAGAAATTAAACATGCCTTTTTGATAAATAAATTTTGACAATACTTCGATAAATTCTTTATTTCACAAATTTAAGAAACCGTAACCAATTGATTATTAGGGATATTAACTTGCGGATGGTTGTCTTCGTTTGGTTCACACATTTGTTTAATTACAATATCGATTGTGATGCAAATCACTGATAATTTGCTTGTTATAAATAATCGTTGAAGTGTCTTTTTTCGATAAATCTATATTGATTTGTAAGTTGTATTGAACTTTTTATTAACTTTGCAAGTTAGATAAAATAACAAAGAAATATAGATTATGGATATTTTTTTAAAGACATTAATTGTAGATGCAAATACAGGTTTTTATAAATCAAAAAGATACACAGTAGGCGATTATTTTGGGCCTATTGATATGGGTTTAAGCTTATCAGGTAAATACAATAGTTTAAATTTTGGCACTGGACTTTTGGCTGGTTCTATTTTTCCTGGTTCAAACCGATTGTTTTTTACAGGATTTTCTCCCTGTTGGGGTGGCTTTTATGTCTCATCAATGGGAGGTGCTGGTGTGGTTTTCGATAATCTCGGACTGAATATGGTCTCGATTGTTGGACGCAGTAAATCTCCTTCTATATTGTATTTAAACCGTAATCACGGGGAAGAGATTGAAGTGGAATTTATTCCCGTTGACCCCATCAGTATTTGGAATTCTGGAAAGGGAGGCGTTTATTCGATGATGGAATATGCGTACGAAAAATTTGGTCATCGCTACGAAACCGATCCTCGCGTTTTAGCTATTGGACAATCGGCAATGATGACTGATTTTGGCTCTATATGCTCGGCTCCTATCAAAGACGGGAACATTACTCCCGTTGATACATGGGCTGGCCGTGGCGGTTTAGGTTCGAAAATGTATAGAGATCATGGAGTTGTTGCAGTCATTTATGGTGGAACTTTTATTGATCAGGATTTTACCGACCGTAAAGTTGCTGATACCTGGTTTGAAACAAAATATAATAAGAAATTGGCGGCTAAGGCTATGGAAGCTACTACCAAATACCGTTTTGATGAGAATTTTGAAACCGGGGGAACCTTTGGTGTAAACTATGCCACGATTGGCGGAAATATTATGGGCTTCAACTATAAAACCATTTATTGGAGCGAAAATGATCGCAAGGAATTGCATAAAAAGTTTATCCTCGATCATTATTTAAAGCAATTTAACGAGGAAACGATTAAGACAAAGCAACAGAAAACATGTGGAGAAAAGTGTGCAGCAGTCTGCAAAAAAATGAACAACGAGTTTAAGAAAGATTACGAACCTTACCAGACGATGGGGCCACTGACTGGAATATTCGATCAACGTGCTGCCGAAATGGTGAACCATCACGCCGATATGTATGGCTTTGATGCCATCTCCGTGGGTGGCGTTTTATCCTGGTTAATGGAATGTCTTGCTGATGGTTTAATAAAGCCATCTGAACTTGGCTTGAATTCTAAACCAGTCTTTTCTCCCGACGGCTTTAATTTGGTAAGCGATTCCATGTTAAATGCCCAAATTGCGGTGAAATTGTTGGATGGAATCATTTCTGGAACCAATAGTATGCTTGATTTGTCGCAAGGAGCCCGTTTTTTGGCTAAAAAAATCAGCTACGATCGTGGAAGACGAGTTCTTGATAAGTTTGTATTTACTGCTTTTGGTAATAAAGGCTGGATGGTGCCCAATCAATACTGGACTCCAGGGGTGTTGTCGCCAATGCCAATTATGGGCAAATATTACATGAATTACGGCAAGGATTTTTTTGAACCACGAAAGTTGGGGATCGAAAATGCAAATCGAATGATTAAAGAGTTGATTATCGACAATTTGGGAATTTGCCGTTTTCATCGTCAGTGGGCCGAAGAGATGATTCCTGAAATTATGGGTAAATTATATGGAATGAAGTATGATTATCAGGATGTTACAAAAAAAACGGCACAGTGGATAAATACCCGAAACTCATCTCAATTTTGGGAATCTGAACGTAATTTTGATTTTATCGATACGTTCTTGAAGAAAAAAATTGAAGAGGGTAAAGACCATCCAGAATTGTTGAAGTGGGCGGGAAAATTTAAAGAGAATAAACGAGATGCTGCTTTTGAATTCTGGTACGATATTCATAAAGGGGTGAATGAAACGTTGAAAGATTTTTAATTGCTTAGTTTAGATAATTTGAAAAACTCGAAGGCGACTTCGAGTTTTTTTATAGATAAATACACCATAGCTTCCATCTTTTGTAATTCTGTTCGATTCAATTCATAAATATTCATGAAAAGTTCAGAAATATCAAGAAATTAACTCTTTAATAATATCATTACTCAAGTTTCGCATGTTATTTATAATATTGAAATACAATCATTTAGGAAATTTTGTCAAAAATAACATATTGAATTTCAATGATTTAAAATTCTTTATTCTTTTTTCTCCTTTGTGAAACTTCGTGCTCCGGTTCGGCTGGCTCACCGCATCGCTTTGTGATACTTTATTCGTAAAGTGTTCTATAATATAATGAACTCATGAGCTCATCCCGCAAAGCGGGAATCGGTTGTGTAATAACATAAACTTTTAGCTATATCACAAAAGGCACAAAGAAGACACAAAAGACACAAAGAAGCAAACCTATCTTCTTAAATTTCAAAACATTAGATGATCTTTCTTAAACATGCGAAAGTTGAGTCATTATTTTGATCCAATTTGGTGTCGTTATATGAGAACCACGAATCGCTTTTTTTGATGATGTTGTATTTAACGGATAAGTTGATAAATTCACCAATTTTTCAACAAAGTTGATCGTTTTACTTTGGAAAAATGATAAATAATCGTATTTTTGCTTTTTATCTCAATCAACAACATTATTTTTCTTCAACAGAGACAACGGTTACTGAAAATTCAAATATTAAAGAATGCCCTCATCCAAAGATATAATTCATCGAATTAAGGTAAATGACGAAAGTGTCATGGTGTTTTTATATAAAACATATCGTAATGACTTTGTTAAGTGGGCATTGCATCGTTTTGATGTTTTAGAGGATGATGTAAAAGATGTGTTTCAAGATGTGATTATCAGTTTTTATCGCGATGTGAGTGGTGGAAAACTAAACTCTTTAAAATGTTCTGTCAAAACCTATCTTTTCTCTTGTGGAAAAAACCACCTAATAAATTTATCGAAAAAAAATCAGAAATTCGTTAACCTTTTGGATTTTGATTTTACTAATGATGAGATGAATAAAATTGAAAAGATGGAAAACGCATATTATGACAAGAATTTGATTGAGAATGTAATAAAAAAATTATCTGAAGAACATCAGCAAATTCTTCAAATGTTTTATTTTGAAAACAAGGATTTGGAAACTATTGCCAAAAAATTAGGATACAAAAATTCAAATGTAGTAAAGACAATTAAATCCAATTGCCTTAAAAAGATGATGGTAACGATCGACAACATGTCAAAAGTGCTTAAAATGTTAATGTTATGAGTTTAGAAGAGTTGATGTATTTTGATTTGATAGAACGCTATGTGGATGGTGACATGACCGATGCAGAGCGTGTGCAGTTTGAGCAAAAATTGTCCTCTGATGAATTGTTGAAAGAAGAATATGATTTGTATACTCAAGTTGCTGACGGAATTACTGACCATTTTTCAAATAAATTCAAGGACCAAATGAAAGCCGTCGATTTGGAAATGGATTTAAATCCGATTCATAAACCAAAATCAAAACGGATAATTTTGTTTTCCATTGCGGCAACTGTTGTGGTTTTAATGGTTTCATATTTTGCAATCAATCCATTGCTTAATATACCTGATTTTAAATCAATAGCCTCAAAATATGACGAAGTGGATAGAGGAATGCCTGTTTTGATGTCGGCGAATGATGACCAGCAGTTTAACGAAGCCATGAATCGATATAAACTCAAAAATTATCAAGGCTCATTGACGATTTTACAAGAACTTATCAAAAACAAGGCGGATAATGATACATTGATTTATTATATTGGGATTAATTACCAAATGCTGAATAATGAAAAATCTGCAATTGACCAATTTGAAAAAATAGAGAATATTCAAAACTCTGCCTTTAAAGATAAAGCTGAATTCAGATTGGCAATATGCTATTTAAAACTCGAAAACAAAAAGGAGGCTGTTGCAGTTTTGAAAAAAATTAGCGAAAATTCACAGCATTTGTATCAGGAGAAAGCCATAAAGATGTTAGGGGAAATAAAGTAAGGAGTCGAAAGTAGAAAGGTCATAAAGTCTATAAAGTGCCGAATTTTCTTAAAAATCTTTGATTTTTGTAAAAATTCGAGCATCCTCGGAAAATGACAATCCGCCAGTTGGCGGATTTATTTTTCGGGATCTGTAAAGTTCATAAAGTCTATAAGTCTAAAATCGCTTCTTTCTTTTTCGTATAATCAAAAAACTTCCGGCTGCTATTGTTAGCGTTGCAATTGAAAAGAGGAAATACCATTTGATATTGTTGTTTTTTGTCTCTAAATGTAATGGGCTATTGTCACCAAAAACGACCACCCCAGCCCAATATAATGGATTAGCATCTTCGCTTGATTGAGCTTTTTTTAGGTATTTTAGTTTAGCATTTCTGAGGGCTGCATCTTTTTCTACCCCTTTTTCAAGTTCTTCATAAAACGATATAATAATTTCCGAACTCGATTGATCATCTACTTTCCAAAGAGTAGAGACCACACTTTTGCTGCCCGACATTAAAAAAGCTCTCGGAAAATTCAGCAATCCCTCCCCGTATTCAACAAATCCAAGATTAGACTCACAAGAATTTAAAACGATCATATCGGCGTTTATTTTGCTGTTATAAATGTCGTTTAATGTTAGTGCATTTGTGGTGTCATTGGGTTGATATTGTGAGAAATAGAGCTTGGATTCTAAGGGGTTTGAGCAATTGATTGAGCTATGTGTTGAAAAATGAATTACATCATAAGTTCCCCTTGTTGATTTTAAAAAGTTTTGTTTTGTTGCTTGCTCTTTCTGTAAAAAATCGCCCTGATAATGCTGAGAAAGTGTAGTTGCCGATTTTTCGGAAAAAGGTAAATTTGAAAAACCATTTGAGCTGAATTTTGGGGATATAAAAAGGGCCCTAGATGAGTTGGCGTTTTTGCTTTTGTCTTTCAAAAATGACATCATATTCACACTTAGTTGTATGGATATTTCATAGTCTTTTACCATATAATCAAGATTTCGATAATCTTTTTTAAGACTGGTGGGCTTTTTTGTAATCAAGGCATCAAAAGAGATGTTGGACATCGATGCATCGGGAATAAAAATGATTTTTTTGATATTTTTCAAGGGATTTAAACATGGTGCTACCAGTGTTTGATACAAAAAATAAGATTCCTCTGTATAGTTTTCAAAATTGCTATTCTGAATAGATTTTTGAAAATCGTTCCCATGTTTTATCACCTCAAACAACGTAATTGGAATATGACTTACAAAGCATGTGTCTTTCGTAATCGTAATTGCTAGGGTGCTAATGTCTATGTCTGTATCTGTAACAAAATATTCTACAATTGCGGTCTTATTGTTTGGTAACATCTCTTGAACCGTCTTCAAATCAACCATCTTTAGTCTGTTAAAGGCTGAAAAGTAATTGCTAAATCTGTTTTGTAAAACAACATCCATATTGTTGAGGAGCGTATTCAGAATTTCCAGACTATCTTTTTGCTTTTCAACAATATCATCACGATGGGAGTAATAGCTAATTTTTTGTCGGTCAATCAATAGGTCTCTCCGTTGAATAATAAGCTGATAGCT
>JBBRGJ010000110.1:0-10671 GCA_038240835.1 Bacteroidales bacterium
AACTGTTCTTCCTCTTCCCTGATTTTCTTTGTTTGCCCCAGCCCTCCCGCCGAAGCGGGATAAATTCCGGGAGCAAAGAAAATCTTTTTGTTTTTTCAAAAAACCTCTTTCGGTCGAGCTTTCGTAGATCCACGAATTTTGTAAAAATTCGGGATGCTCTGTTAACTGATCACTGATCACTGTTAACTGAGTCGAAAGTCTCTAAAGCCTATAAAGTCAAAAGCAAACAGCCATAGGAACAATGTTAACTGTATTTTAGACTCGCTTTGCGCTGTTAACTGTTCACTGCTAACTGATAACTGTATGCTATCTTCTGACTCGCCTCGCGCTGTTAACTGTTAACTGCTAACTGTTCTTCCTCTTCACTGATTTTCTTTGTTTGCCCCAGCCCTTAAGGGAGCAAAGAAAATCCTTTTGTTTTTTCAAAAAACCTCTTTCGGTCGAGCTTTCGTAGATCCTCTAATTTTGAATAAATTCGGGACGCTCTGATCACTGTTAACTGTCAAATGTATTCAAGTCTCGCCTCGCGCTGATAACTGCTAACTGATCACTGTTAACTGATCACTGTCAAATGTATTCCAGTCGAGCTTTGCTCTGTTAACTGTTCACTGCTAACTGTTCACTGTTCACTGTATTCCAGTCGAGCTTTGCTCTGTCAACTGTTCACTGTTCACTGATCACTGTCAACTGTCAAATGTATTCAAGTCTCGCCTCGCGCTGATAACTGTTAACTGATCACTGTCAACTGTATTCAAGTCTCGCCTCGCGCTCATAACTGATAACTGCTAACTGATCACTGTCAACTGCCAAAGTTTATCTTCTCAATTATTTTCTCCGACTTCTCTATGAAGATCCCTGTGGTATTGCATCTTAATAGTTCGTTTTTTTCGACTATTTCTACTCCTTGGTTTTGAGAAAAATAGGTCCAATACTCTTTTAATTTATTGAGTGCGCTTTGTTCACGTTCTACTTCGCTGTTCAGTTGAGCAGCTAATTCTTTATGAAATTGTTTGAATCTTCTGTTTTTATCTGTTTGTGATAATTTCTGTTGTGATTTAATCTCTTCGGGTAAAAAAGGGTTTACAATTAGTTGTCGACCAATCATCCAGTCATCTATGGTTGGAAATTGATCCTTTAATGTTTGGATATCGTCCATTTTTTTGATGTCACCACTATAAATAATCCGATGATCCAATATAGAAACGCACTTTTGCAACATCTTCAAATCGACGACTCCTTCGTACATCTGGCTTCCTAATCGGGGATGAATGCAGACAAATTCTAATGGATATTTATTCAAAATGTCTAATATTGGGTATATCTCTTTGGTGTTCTTTAATCCAATTCGTATTTTTATAGAGAGTCCTCGCTCAAATTTGTTGAAGTATGACCATAATAATGCTTCGACCATCTCTGGATGCGGAATCAGCCCCGATCCTCGCCGGTGTTTTACTACTTGACTGGCGGGACATCCCAAATTTAAATTTATTTGATGATAGCCCAGACTGAATATCGATTCCGCCATGGTCACCAACTGCTCTGGCTTGTTCCCAATTACCTGCGGAATAAT
Source organism: Bacteroidales bacterium (assembly GCA_038240835.1). Lineage (GTDB taxonomy): Bacteria > Bacteroidota > Bacteroidia > Bacteroidales > WCHB1-69 > JBAXTE01. Next base: position 1,571 of record JBBRGJ010000110.1, read on the forward strand.
TGGATGAGGATTGTTCTCGGGATAAAAATCAACGAGCCGACTGGTGTTTATTTTTCGTTGCTCCATTAGTGATATAAACGGAGTAATCGTTTCGTCTATTTCCCCAAAATGTTTCATCCATAAATTCCGAAAAGAGTAATTATTAATCCCATGAAGGGGAGCCATCCAAAGCTTCATCTTTTTTTTTTATGCAAAGATAAGAGGAAATAAGTTGAAAGTGAAAAGTTGAAAGTGAAAAAGGTGCAGGGAGAAAAGTGAAAAGAAGAGCGCGAGGCGAGTTTGGGAACTCAATCATCGCAATTTCTTTTCAATTTTGTTCTGCTCAATTATTTCTTACTAATTCTTCTTCTTTATTCTTCCTTCTGTATTTCTCTTCAGACTCGCTTTCCCGAAAAACTTAAAATCTTTGATTTTATTGTTTTTCGAGGATCCTCGAATTTTTAAAAAAAATTCGGGATGCGCGCTCATCACTTCTTCTTTTTATTCTTCATTCAATACCCGCTTCGCGGCTCTGCGTCCTCTACTTTTGTATTATCCTCAGCGCACTCTGCGGTTATTTTTCTTCTTCCGTATTCCTCCTTCTGTATTTCTCTTCAGACTCGTTTTGCGCGCTCATCACTCGTTACTCATCACTCATCACTTCCTACTTCTTAATTCTTTCTTCTGTATTCCTCTTCTTCTCACTTTTCACGGAAAATCATTTCACGTTCTTCCCCTCGCGTTAACGGTAATAACTGGTAATAACTTTTCTTGGGAGGATTAAGAGATTCTTTTTATTTTTGCAAAATCTTTTTTTATATTAATAGTCTGGTCAAATGAATAAAAAAGTTTCTGTAGCTCGTTTATCGATTGCTTCTAATTCTTTACTTATTATATTAAAGATGGTTGCTGGTTTGTTGAGTGGCTCGGTGAGTATTATTTCTGAGGCGATACATTCGATGATGGATTTATTGGCGGCTATCATTGCATTTTTTGCTGTCCGCATTTCAGATCATCCTGCCGATGCACGACATCCTTATGGGCATGGAAAATATGAAAATGTTTCTGGTGTAATTGAAGCGCTTTTGATCTTGGTGGCGGCAATATGGATTATTTACGAAGCCATTCATAAACTTATTAGTCCAACTGTTTCTGAATACATTGGCGTTGGAATTGTGGTGATGTTTATCTCGTCGGCGGTTAACTTTTTTGTCTCCCGACGTTTGTATAAAGTAGCCAAAGAGACCGACTCTCTTGCGTTGGAGGCAGATGCACTTCATCTAAAAACAGATGTGTACACTTCACTGGGAGTAGGAGTGGGGTTGTTGTTGATAAAAATAACAGGTGCCCATATCTTGGATCCAATCGTAGCTATTTTAGTCGCATTGTTAATCCTAAAAGAGTCGTATCATTTGTTGGTAAAAGCATATCATCCTCTGCTCGATTCTGCCTTAGAAGATGCTGAATTAGAACTTGTTGTTCAGATTTTAGAGGAGCAAAAGGTCTCATATCACAATTTAAAAACCCGCAAGTCGGGGAACTATAAGTTTGTTGAATTTCATATGGAATTGCCTGCGAATATGACACTTTTGGAGTCTCACGATCGGTGTGATGTAATTGAAAACTTATTGGAACAATCGCTTACCTTTTTAACAGTGACGATTCACGTGGAACCGATGATGGATTTGTAATCTCTTTTTTAGCTTTTTTGGCGAAGTCTTGTCCCGATCACTATTGGGATTTTGAATACTGGAGTTTATCCCGCAAGGCGGGATATCAAGACAAAAGTATTAATCAAAAATAAGCTCTTCGAAGCAAGGTGGTTTTTAGTTTTTGACAAAATTTTGTCATAAATGCTATTTGGGTTGTGGATTTAAGGTATTAATAAAGAAAAATCTTCGAAGTTAAATAGTTTTCTGTTCTTAAAAAAACATATTATATTTCATCGTAATTACCGCAAAACTTCTCAGTCATGAGCGCCATGTAAAGCTCTTTTCCAAGCCAAGCATCGGTGGCAGCATATACTTTTTGAGCTTCCGAAAGTTCTTCTATTTCCCAATTGCTGGTCTGTTGTGCTTTGCTGATTTTTCCGCCCAAAACTCTAGCGGCTAAGTTTCGCAACCCATTTTCTACATATCCGCACTCTTTGCTGAGGGTCGAAATATCAAAAAGTCCGTGAGTGGTTACCCCAAAATCATGATGTATTTTTTTGCCATCATCAGAAATAGCCATGCCCACTTTCATAATCTCGTCGTTGAATAAAATCTCTTTCAGTCGATTGGAGATTCCTGTTTTATGAACTCGATACAGCCATGTCTTTGAACCATCGTATATCTGAATTAGGGCCAGTCGCTGAATGATCCCTTTTTTGAAAACTGGCTTAGACTCGGTGTCAAATCCAAGAATATAATCGCCATTCATTATATGATTGTATGCTTCTTCGTCTTGCTCTGGAGTCTCTACAATGATTATTTCTCCTTCGAAGTAAATGAGTGGTAGTGTGTTAATTGTGTCTGGGTGAATTCTCTCGTACATGTTTAAAACTCTGTGATTTCTTTAAAAATTTGTTTGCGATAATTTCCTGAATGAACTAATGCTCTTAGTTTTATTAAAGTATGATAGGGGGTGTCTGTAATCATTTGATTTACAAGCGATGTGGGAACACTGCCAGCTGGGTCGTTATGACTTTGGAAAGCTACTTTTGTTCTGTTTTTGCCAATGGGAGTAAGCTCGTAACTGCCAACCATGTATGTCATACGCACTCTGCCTTTGTCGGGAACTCCGCCTTTTACACCAACTAGTTTTGAAGTGACCACTTTTGTCGCTTTGTTTTGTGTTACGGTGTAATCAAAAACAACATCTCTGTCCGAAACGGGCCATGGTGTTTTTATGGCGGTATATCTGGTTCCTCTCATCGCACTTTCTCGTTTTACCTGCTTGGCTTCGATGCAGTTGTAAATCCATTTTGTGTAACACGTAATGTCGTCGAATACCGACAAAACATCACTTAAACTGCCGTTGATGACGGTTTCTCCTTTAAATTCCTTATATTCAGACCAGCTGATTTTTCTAGTCCATACTGTAACCCCTTCTTTGGAAACTTGTTGCTCCCAATTTTGGGCAAATAACGATGAAATCGTCATCATTAAAATAAACAATGTAAATCGAGTTTTCATAGTTTTATTTTTTAATGGTCCTTATTAAATGCATGGAAAGTATAATTACCCCCAAAGTTAAACAATTAATCGTTCCCTTGTTCATTAATAATCAATATTTTTAGTTCAGTTTGTTCTTTTTTTATTGATATTTAGAGTCTTGTGTCATAATAATGAGAAAAGGAATCTCTCTTTTGAAGGGTTCAAGAGCATTTGGTTTTTTAATCCTCAGATATTTGGATGCTTAATGTATTGTTAATTGAATAACAATGTCGATTATTGAGCTAAATTGTTTAATCGAGGTGTGTTTTTGTATGCATTTGATTATCAGCAACGAATTTTTTTTTGTTTGAGTTTATTTGAGTTTTTCATGAGATTTTTTTATTAAATATCTAATTTGCAATACATTAACAATTGCTTTTAGGTCAAATGTCGAGAAATAATTGTTAATTTTGCATACAATAAAATTGCGCAAAAGAAAATAATATATATATAAATAATAGTAACCAATTATTATGGATTTTAGCTTAACAAATAGAGAAGAACTCTTTCTGCAGATGGTTAGAGATTTTGCAGAGAATGAAGTTAAACCATTCGCGGCTCAAGTTGATGAGGAAGAAACTTTCCCTGTCGATACAGTCGAAAAAATGGGAAAAATTGGGTTGATGGGTATTCCCGTTCCTTCCCAATATGGCGGACAAGGGGGCACAAATCAATTATACAGCATGGCTGTGGAAGAGTTGTCACGTGCTTGTGGAACCACTGGAGTTATTGTTTCTGCTCATACCTCGTTGTGCATTGCTCCAATTTTGGAAAATGGCAACGAAGAACAAAAAATGAAATATTTGCCCAAATTAAGCAGTGGCGAATGGATTGGTGCTTTTGGACTTACTGAACCCAATGCGGGGACTGATGCTGCTATGCAACAGACATTTGCCGTAGATGCTGGCGATAAATGGGTTTTGAATGGTTCTAAACTTTTTATCACCAATGCAGGTTATGCGCATGTGTATGTAATCATGGCCATGACTGATAAATCGTTGGGAACTAAAGGAATTTCAGCATTTATTGTTGAAAATGGCACTCCTGGATTTAGCGTAGGCAAAAAAGAGAAAAAATTAGGAATTAGAGGTTCTGCTACGTGTGAATTAGTGTTCGAAAACTGCGAAATTCCGAAAGAAAACTTATTGGGTGCTATCGGTAAAGGTTTTGGAATTGCAATGAAAACCTTAGATGGTGGACGTATTGGTATTGCTGCTCAGGCGTTAGGAATTGCTCAAGGTGCAATGGACGAAACTGTTAAATATACCAAAGAACGGAAACAGTTTGGAAAGCCAATTTCCGCATTCCAAAATACTCAGTTTCAAATGGCCGATTTGGAGACCAAAGTTCAAGCAGCTCGTCTGCTAGTTAGATCAGCAGCATACAAAAAAGACCAAAAGCTTCCTTACTCTGTGGATGCAGCTATGTGTAAACTTTTTGCCTCCGAAGTAGCGATGGAAGTGACAACGAAAGCAGTTCAGTTTCACGGTGGTTATGGCTATACCCGCGATTATCCTGTTGAACGGATGATGCGTGATGCTAAAATTACCGAAATTTATGAAGGAACTTCAGAAGTGCAAAAGATGGTAATTGCTGCAAAGCTTTTCAAATAGAATAAGTTGCAACTCTGATCTGAAAGATCGAAAAACAACGATTTTGAATTAAGAAAAACAAGAAAAAATGAAAATAATAGTTTGTATCAAACAGGTTCCTGATACCACCGAAATTAAGATTAATCCGGTTACCGGAACAATGATTCGCGATGGTGTTCCAAGTATTATGAATCCCGATGATAAAGGCGGTCTGGAAATGGCACTGCGCCTTAAAGATAAATATAATGCCCATATTACTGTAATTACAATGGGACCTCCTCAGGCGGAAACCATTCTTCGCGAAGCATACGCTTTGGGCGTGGATCGTGCTATTTTATTAACCGATCGCAAATTTGCAGGTGCCGATACATTGGCGACTTCGAATGCGCTCGCAGGGGCTCTTCGCTGCCTCGATTATGATTTAATTATTGCTGGTCGTCAGGCAATTGATGGAGATACTGCGCAAGTGGGACCTCAAATGGCGGAACATTTACAACTGCCTCAGGTTTCGTATGTTGCTGATTTGCAATACAATCAAAATAATTTGCTGACCATCAAAAAAGAAACCGAAGAAGGTTATCAAATGTTAGAAGTGGAAATGCCTTGTGTGCTTACAGTTTTGGCTACCGCAAATAGAGCTCGTTATATGAATGTTTCGGGAATTATGACTGCTTTTGATAAAGAGATAGAAATTTGGGGCGCTGACAAAATCGACGTTGACGAAACAAAACTTGGTCTTACAGGTTCTCCTACACGAGTGAAAAAATCATTTACCAAAGGCCGTAAAGGTGCTGGTGAAGTTTTTGAAGTGGAAGCGGAAGAAGCTGTAGGTATTATCATCAGCAAGTTGAAAGAAAAATTTATTATTTAACTTACCTAATAATTTAAAACATGGATAAATCAATCTATAAAAATGTATATGTTTTTGTCGAACAAAGAGATGGAAACATTCAGCCCGTGGCTTTGGAATTGTTGGGTAAGGCTAAACAATTGGCTGGTGAATTGAATGAAAAAGTGGTCGCTCTGTTTTTAGGTCACAACATTAGCAATCAAAGTCAAATGCTTGTAGAATATGGTGCTGATGAAGTGATTTGCATCGATGCGCCCGAATTGAAAGATTATTTAACGGAACAATACGCACAAGCAATCGATCAGGTAATGACCCAATTTAAACCCAGCATTGTTCTCATTGGCGCCACCACCATTGGTCGCGATTTGGGTCCACGATTATCTGCAAGAGCAGCCACAGGTTTAACTGCCGATTGTACTCATTTGGAAATTTCGGAAGAGGGTGAATTGATGATGACTCGTCCTGCATTTGGAGGCAATTTGATGGCTACGATTATGTGTGCCAATCATCGTCCACAAATGTCTACCGTTCGTCCGGGTGTGATGCAAAAAATTGATCGCGAAGTGGGTAGAAAAGGAGTGATCACCAACTTCAAACCTGTTTTTGATGCATCGAAATTTAAAGTACGCATTCTTGAAAATGTAAAAGAAGACAAAGGTAAAATTGATATTACAGAAGCTAAAATTTTGATTTCGGGCGGTAGAGGCGTTGGTAATCAAGAAGGTTTTGATAAATTGATATCGCTTGCAAAAGTTCTGAATGCTCAAGTTTCCGCTTCACGGGCTGTTGTAGATGCTGGAATTGTAACGCACGAACGTCAGGTGGGTCAGACTGGAAAAACAGTTCGCCCCGATTTGTATTTTGCTTTCGGAATTTCTGGAGCAATTCAGCACTTGGCCGGCATGGAAGAGTCCGAATTTATCATTGCAGTGAACAAAGACAAGTATGCACCTATTTTTGATGTAGCAGATATTGGCATTGTGGGCGATGTATCGAAGGTTATTCCGCTGCTTACCGATAGACTTGCAAAGGAGTTGGTGTAGCAAAAAAAACGTTGGATTTGAAATTCAATAAATCAGTTCGTTTCCTTTTTTTTCAAAAAGTGGGAGTGTCGTTGCTTTGTAACGATAGCATTCTTAGCACAATTGAAATACGAAGAACGTGATTTTTTGAAGAGAGAATCTATTTAATTTAGGAAAAAACAATAAATATATATATTATGAAAACACAATCAAAAATTCGATTGAGAATGAGTGCACACGATGCGCACTATGGAGGTAATTTGGTGGATGGAGCTAGAATGCTCGGCCTTTTTGGCGATGTAGCCACCGAATTGCTAATTATTCAAGATGGAGACGAAGGTCTATTCGTTGCTTACGACAGTGTGGAGTTTTTAGCGCCTGTATTTGCGGGTGATTTTATCGAAGCAGTGGGCGAAATTACAACGGTTGGAAACTCATCACGTAAGATGATTTTCGAAGCCAGAAAAGTAATTCAAACTCGCACAGATCTGTCATGCTCTGCCGCAGAAATTCTTCAAGAACCCGTTGTGGTTTGTCGCGCTAAAGGAACCTGTGTGGTGCCTGTAAAATGCCAAAGAAATAGACAAGCAGTATTGAACGACAGATTGAATATGAAAACAAAAGTAGCTGAATAATTAGGTTCAACTAAAAATCAAAGGGCTTACAAAAAGATTTTTTTCTTTTGTAAACCCTTTTTTTAGTATCTTTTTTTGGCGGACTTTAATACTACTTATTCAGATTTTTTCTCTCTATTATAGTAGTGAGAATTTGCTCTATGAATTCCCTTAGTAAATGAGATTCCTCGCTTTGCTCGGAATGAGGAATCTTATTTACTGTAATTAGTTTTGGTGTTTTCCGCCTTTTCCACTACCACCACCACCATGTTTTCCACCATATTTATTCTCTTTTCTATCATCTTTTCTGTCATATTTTTTGTTATGATCACCGTCATTGTTTCTATGTTTTCCTTGATTGAATTGTTTAGAGTGACCATTAAAGGCTGGACCATTTCTGTAATTATTATGACTCGGTCTGTGACCATAGTTCTGTTTTGGATAGCCGCGGAAACCTTTGGCATATTTCGTTTTATGATGTTTGAAATAGGCATAAGGATAATTTCCACGATAACTTTTCATCACGATTTTTGGGCCGTGATACAGGTCATAACTTCGGTAATGAGACGGAAGATATCTTCTGTGAACCCAATATTGTCCGTCGGAATAAATAAACATCGATGTGTGTGTATCGTAATAAGCTTCTACATCGGGTAGGTAATAATATCGCGCTTCGGAATATCCGACAGGTCCCCATTGTGGTCGAGTTCCTAGGTTTACATTCACCGAAACCTGTGCTTGAATAGCTCCTGCAAAAAGCAATACCATTCCAATCATGATTGTTTTTACTATTCTCATCTTGTATTTATTATTTTGTTTTTACTATTTTTGGAAAGTAGAATTATTAAGGTTTTACAAAGGTGTTTCCTTGCATGGTAACCGCTCCGTTTCTAGCTAATGCTCTGCCATTTAATACGGCTCCGGTGCTAAAAGTAATGGATTCTAAAGCAATCACATTTCCTTTAAAAGAAGTAGTAGTGCCAAATGATGCCGAACTACCCACTTGCCAGAAAATATTGAAGGCTTTTGCTCCGCCTGTCAAAAATACTTTTCGTCCTGGTGTTGTGGTTAGCGTTGATGCTATTTGTATGATAAATACCGCATCTGCATTTCCAAGTGCATCAAACGTAACATCACCCGAAGAGACTGATAACGAAGAAGTTGACTTGTAAAGTCCTGGTGTTAATGTAAGTCCGCCAATATTTCCAGATATTGTAACCATATCAGTGGCTACCCTTCCTGCAGCATCGTTGTAAGAAGTAACCATGTCAAGTTTTGCTTGGTTGGCAATCGCATCGTTGATGTGAAGAGTTCCATTCAATATTCCTGGAGGAAAACCACCAATGGAAGTACCCGGACTTAATCCCAAATCACCTGTAATAGTTGTGGATCCAGTATTGGTGACAGACGAGCCTGCAATGATTGCAAAATTATTGGCATCTCCCAATGTTACAGTTGTTTGAACCGTGGTTTGGCGCGGAATTACATTTGGATTTATCACTACAGGAGTCGTAGTAGTGGTAGATGTTTCATCTTTTTTACATCCTGAAATTACGATGGCTGCTAAAACAATAATGGTTGTTAATAAATTGATTTTTTTCATTTTCTTGATTTTTGTTGATAGCTTTTGGCGATTTAAGAGTGACTTATTTGTAATCTACAAAGATCCTCCATACATCAAGAGAATGTGTTACACTTTAAGTTTTATGGCTAAGTTCTAATATTAACAGCATTTTCTTTGAAAAGCCAAAATAATTCATATGCTCCCGTAGAAGTTAGGATTGTAAAGAGCCATTGTCTGATTGTTGTTTTTGTTCCATTTAGTTTTTCTGCATATGCAAACCAAT
>JBBRGJ010000111.1:0-10567 GCA_038240835.1 Bacteroidales bacterium
TGATTATGATATCACAGGAACGCAACCGGTAGCGCCAGCAGTATTATGTTATCAAACAGCGACTTGGAACGCAGGTATTTGTGATTATGACATCACCGGAACTCAACCTGCAGCACCAGCTGTATTGTGTTACGAAACAGCTACTTGGAATGCAGGCACTTGTAATTACGATATCACCGGAACGCAACCTGCTGCTCCAGCAACATTGTGCTACGAAACTGCAACTTGGAATGCAGGTATTTGTGATTATGACATCACCGGAACTCAACCTGCTGCACCAGCTGTACTTTGTTACCAAACCGCTACTTGGAATGCAGGAATTTGTGATTACGACATCATTGGATCTCAACCTGCTGCACCAGCTGTATTGTGTTACCAAACAGCCACTTGGAATGCAGGTATTTGTGATTATGATATCACTGGAACGCAACCCGCTGCGCCAGCTGTATTGTGTTACCAAACAGCGACTTGGAATGCAGTTTCTTGTGATTATGATATTACTGGAACACCGATTCCTTTGGCTACCAATCCACAAAATCAAACAATTTGTTTTGGAGCAACTACACTTGCTTTAAGTGTGAATGATCCGGGCGCTGGTTATCAAGTGAATTGGTATGATGCTCTTGTGGGAGGGACTCAAAATGCAAACAATACAATCTCATACACACCGACAGCAACTGCTGCAGGCACTCATACCTATTATGCAGAAGTGGAAGGAGCTCCGGGTTGTGTAAGTGCTAGAATACCAGTTACCTTAACCATTAATCCAACAAGTGTTGGTTCGGCTACCGCCACGGTTTGCGCTCCAGAATTGCCATATACTTGGCACGGAATCTCTTGTCCAACAGCTGGTAACTATGTTTATACGACTACCAATTATTTAAATTGCGACTCCGTGGTAACCTTAGCTCTTACGGTTACTCCAGGAATAGATCCAACGTTTACTATTTTGGATTCTATCTGTACGGGAGCAACTCCTCCAGTGCTTCCAACTACGTCCAACAATGGTATTACTGGAACATGGTCGCCATCCGTGGTTAGTAACACAAATACAGGTACTTATACGTTTACACCAACAGCTGGACAGTGTGCGAACAACACAGTCATCACTGTTTTAGTCCGTGTGAATACCGTTCCAACGATTGCTCAAATGAATGTAAGTAGTAACAGTGCGATTTGTGCTGGAACTACACTTAATCTATATGCAAACGGCGGTGCAAACTACGAATGGTCAGGACCTTCAAGTTATGCTGTTACGTTCCAAAATCCAACTCGTACAAACGCAACTGTGGCGATGACTGGAACTTATTTGGTGACTGTTACTACTGCTGCCGGTTGTAGCTCAACTACTTCGGTCGCTGTTACCATTAATCCATTGCCAACAGCTACTGCAGCTAATAATGGACCTCTTTGTGTAGGCGCAACCTTGAATTTAACTTCAGGCGGTGGAACAGGATATAGTTGGAGCGGCCCTGCATTTACCAGTGCAACTCAAAATCCTTCCATATCCCCAGTTTCTGCTTCTTCTGCAGGAATCTACAAAGTTACAGTAACGGGAACCGGCGGATGTACTTCCACAGCGCAAACAACAGTGGTAATTAATGCTTTACCAACAGCCGCTGCAAGCAATAACGGTCCTATATGTGCAGGCGCAACCTTGAATTTAACTTCAGGAACTGGCACCGGATTTAGTTGGAGTGGACCAAGTTTCACCAACGGTACTCAAAATCCATCAATTACAAATTCAACGGCAACGATGGGTGGAACTTATACTGTGACTGTTACTAATGCGAACAATTGTACTGCAACTGCTCAAACCACTGTAACAGTGAATAATAATCCAACACCAACCATTGCAGGAGATACCGTAATCTGTCGAGGTGAAAGTACTACATTAACTGCGAACGGAGGCACCTCTTATGTTTGGGGAGCTGGAGTTGGATCGTCCATAAACGTATCACCAAATGCGACTACAATTTACCAAGTTATAGCTACGAACCAAGGATGTACAGGAACAGCATCCGTTACTGTAAATGTGAGCGACATGATTATGAACTCCATTGCTTCGGTAAGTGATACTTGTTCAAGAAGTTTTGGAAGCATTACCTTAAATGTTGGCAACGGAATTGGTGCTTACAATTACCAATGGAGCAATGCAGGAGCTAATAGTAATTCTATCAACGGATTGACCATTGGCGATTACATTGTAACCATCACCGATGCCGCTGGATGTGTGTTGATTGATACGATTAATGTTGGAAACTTCCCATTGCCAATGTTGTCGATTGCCAACTCTACAGACGATCATTGCTTCTTAGGAATTGGAACAGCAACGGTAGTCGCTACTGGTGGAACAGGAAACTACAATTACCAATGGAATACCGTGCCCGCTCAAACCACAGATGTTGCAAACAATCTCTTAGGTGGAAGTTATGTAGTACAAGTCAACGACGAGTATTGCTCAAATACCTTAGTGGTGAATGTAGGCAACATTCCTGGACCTATTGCTAATGCTAGTTATACGACTATTCCAAGTGGAGATATTCAATTTACTGATGAGTCTACAGGTGCAGCAACATGGAGTTGGCAATTAGATCAACATACAAATTCAAATCTTCAAAATCCAAGTTATCGTTATACAGAAGGGGGCAATTATGATGTAGTTTTAGTCGTTGCAGATGCTTATGGATGCCTAGACTCAACTATAATTCATTTTGTAATTGATGGAGAGATGGAAATTTGGATTCCAGATGCATTCTCACCGAATGGTGATGGATTAAATGATGTGTTTAAACCATCCGGAAGCGGATATAATTTAGAAGGCTATAAAATGGTAATTTATGACCGTTGGGGACAACAGCTATTTCTGTCAACTAGTTTTGATCTTGGGTGGAATGGAAAGGTGAGAGAACAGCAATTAGATGTAAATGCCGTGTTCACGTACCGTATTTGGATACGAGGTCTCAACGGGAAAGAGTATAGTTATGTGGGGCGAGTTACTTCTCTAGGGTCGCAAGTGTTAGGCAATTAATTTGTTATTTTAGAGGTCATCAATTAGCTACATATCATTTCGGCGTGAGTAATATTGTCGTCAGAAACCATCCTCCTGATCTAATTATTAAAAACAATCTCTTTGCTTCGAGAACAATAAATTTTATAGCAAAATTTACTAAAGCCATCTATAGATATTGTTCTCGTCGACCCATGCACAAGTTGTCATCAGCAATGATTCAACTTGAACGATCGAAGTTCAAACATCGATCAGGACAATACTTCGCTAGAAATAGGCAACTTCTAGCAAGGAGACAAGTACCACCAATTCTTTCTGGAATTAACGTTGGAGATAAAGTTGTAATTCAAGGTTTACTGTTGGATTTTTTACTAAATTTGCTTAATATTTCTACTTATTATTCGGCTTTAAAATCCGATAAAAACAGAAATAAAAAAAGCAAGATGACAAGTTTAAAAAACATTGTCAACTTATACATTTTTTACTAAAAAGAACGTACTTAAAATAAATATACATGAATAAGTTACTTAGTTCCACTTTGGTCGCGGTTTTTCTGATTGTATTTTTGAGTTGTAAGAAATACGGAGATCAACCCCCTGTGATGTCTTTTTGTTACTGGAAAACCACTTTTGCGATAGATTCTACGGATGCTACCGATTTGAAAAAAATTGGCGTTCAACATCTTTATCTTCGCTTATTTGATGTCGACTGGGATGCTATTGCACAAAAACCCACACCAATTGCAGAGTGTTCAAGTTCATATAACTATCATTATCTAACGGATATTACACCAACAATTTTCATCACCAATGCGGTATTTAAAAACATCAAAGAAGCCGATTTGGATGATTTTGCCGACAAATTGGCAAAGAAAGCAACTGGATTACGACAAAATATTTTTGAAAACTTTTTGAGTTCTAGCGTTTCCAATTCAAAACCATATCAAGATCTATCAAATCAGATAGATTTTGGATGGGAAGCAGCAAGCAAATACCAAGACAGTATCCTGAAAAAGCTTAAGCCAGAATATTACAAGAGAAACAATGAGTTGTTGATTGATTGTGATTGGACTCCTTCGACGAAAGTAAAGTATTTTAAATTTTTAGAACTGCTCAAAGCAAAAACGAAAAACCTCAACATCTCTTCCACGCTAAGACTTTGGCAATATCGCGATTACAAACTTGCTGGAGTGCCTCCTGTTGAAAAGTGTCTGCTGATGTGTTACAATCTGAATGATCCACGGAAATACGAAACAGAAAATTCTATTGCAACCATTGACGAATTTAAAAAGTACATCAACCATTCCAATTATCCTCTCCAGCTGGATATTGCTTTACCCATTCATACATGGGCAGTTTATTTCAGAAAGGATAAATTCAAGGGGCTCATCAATTCCATTCCTATTTCTGAAATCACTGAAAACAAAGAGCTTTTTGAAAAAAAATCAGACACAAAATACATCTTTCTAAAAGACACCGTCATCAACGAAACTTATTTCCGATATGGCGACGAGTTTCGGATAGAACAGGTGGAATTCAAGACCTTGATTGAGTTAGCCCAAGTGATTAAACAATATATTAAAGTAGATAAAAACTCAAGAGTTACATTTTTTTCGTGGGATGCGCAATATTATAACAGATTTAATAAAGATGAATACAATCAAATCAATCATATTTTCGCTGAGTAGTCTATTCTTACTATCCTCTCAGTCGCTTCATGCATGTTCCGATTATCCGTCGGGAGAGTATACACGTGTAGGATCATTTTTTCAGTTTCCTTCTGGAATGAATCCGTATATGCCGTTTATCTACACGTTTGATCTCTATTATTCCACCAATTCAGATCCGTTGCGTGCCGATCGGGAAATGATATTGCAGGAGTGGCAAAAGGAGACTGGAAATTCAGTTCAAATCAAAGACATAGAAGTGATATTGTACCAGGTTACTCCAAATACGTTTCTGCTTCCTTACTACTTTAACAAGCTGAACATTGCATTTGAGGGCAACACTTTTGTTGATTTTTTGGTGAAACCCGAAAACAAAGCCTTTCTTGACTATGTTGAAATCATGAAACAGATGGAATATATTGAGTTTTATCTCAATGATCCATGGCGCAACAATAATTCATGGGGAGCTGATGGTGATGAAGGAGCGCAGGACAATCTGTTTTCGTTTTTCTGCAATCAGTATATTAAGAATTGTGAAAATCAGCTAAAAGGCAATCAAAACGATTTTTTAAATGAACGGTTAAATTTCCAATTGGCTAAAATGTACTTGAAAACTGAAAGATATTCTGATTGCGAAAACATTATTGATCCATATCTTAAAAATGGGCGCAAAGGGTTTCTTCAGAATGCCATGTATCACTATTTGGGAGTCTGTAAGTTGGCGAAAGGTGACACGGCAATGGCAAATCTCTGCTTTGCACGGTCGTTTAGATTGGCAAATGAACGTAAGTTCCGTAATGTACAATTGTTTCGTACTTCTCGAGAATTGACAGAAAAGTCGATTCTGCTCACAGCAAACAAATCAGAAAAAGCACTATTGCTTGCTCTATCCGCTTTGCGAAATCCGGGACATGCGCTGGAGCAACTGAAAAAAATCGCACAATTTGATCCAAATATTCCCGAATTTATGTTTCTGATTTATCGGGAAGTAAATAAGTTCGACGATTGGATTGCATCACCGACGTACGCCAATCAATCACCTTCGATTACCTCTTTCATTTTGGATACTGATGGCGAACCTGTGAGTAATTACAACCTAAAAAATGACAAACAGTATTTAGCGGAGTTTCTTACTTGGTTTTCTCAGATTAGGCCACAGTTTAAAGGAGAATCTAAGCAATATTTAGATTTGGCATATGTTCATCTAAATTTGCTAAATGGAAATCTTGCAGAAGCCACCACGTGTTTTCAATCTTTAAATGTAAGTGCTACAGATAATTATTATGACCAATATTTGGCCGAAAAGATTTATTTGAAAATTTTGAGCCCAGATTTTAGCACCAATGCGAATCTAAATTCAATTTGCCTAATGATGAAAGGGCTCGAAGACAAAGCACGACATGATATCCTTATGGCCAAAATGCTTTCCACATTGAATCAGATTCTGGCTTATCGGATAAATCAAACCAATCGGAAGTGTTATGTTGGTTTAATTCGATTAAAAAGTGACGTTTACGCAGGAATGAATGAATACAGCTATTTTTCTGTAGGCAAATCTGAGGATTATAATCTGATTAGCTGGTACGACAAAAACAATTCGGTGGATGCTTTGGATACGCTGATTGCGCTTAAACAAAACACGAACAAAGAGTTTTTTCAAACATTTTTTACCGATAGCATTTTAGGATCAACCGATCTGTACCGAGATTTAAAAGGAACAATCGCATTTCGTAGTGGGAACTTAAAATTGGCAAATACCGTCTTTCTTGAAATGGACCCAACGTTTTGGAATCAGGAAAAATACAAAAGCAATTTAAGGGAAAATCCATTTATTCCGAAATACTGGCCGATGAAAAGAACGTATGATTATCAGTTTAACAAAGCAGAATTTACCAGTCAATTGCTTGCACTTAAGGAAGAAACCAACTCCAAAAACGCAGAACAAGCTGCCGCAGCGTGGCTAAAACTGGGACATGGATATTATAACTCCACCTATTGGGGCAATGCTTGGATGATGAGCGAATATTCTTGGTCGACCTATTTTTCGTCCTATTCAAACACCGATCCGATGCCCAATTATGGGAAAGCATATTATTACTGTGACGAAGCCCGCAACTGTTATTTGAAAGTAATAAACCTAACTAAAAACATCGAACTAAAAGCAGTGGGAACATTTATGCTGCATGCCTGCGATATGAACAAAGCGATAGCAGATTATAACATGTTGGATTACGACCGACGCCCAGATAAACTGAAATATCAGACTCAATGGCTCAATAATTTCAAACAGTACAAGGGCACAACGGTATATCGGGAATATCTTTCCAATTGTTCGTATCTCAACGAGTATTTGAAAAAAGGGTACTTGAATTTGTAAGATTGATTTTTTTGGGTTTTTCGAAATTACCAAAAATCCTTCAAGCACTATTTGGCTCGGTTTTTAAGTTTCACTGCATTTTCGGTGGGAGCAATATCGCCATAATAGTAATCGGAATAGACTTTTGTAAATTCAGCTCCTAGGAATACAATCATCGAGGAGTAGGATGTCCACAACAATACGAGGACGATTGAACCTGCAGCTCCGTAAGCAGAGCCGGGATTTGATTTGCCAAAATATAATCCTAAGGCGGTTTTACCAATTACAAACAATAATGCGGTGACAAAAGCACCGATCCATACCGAATGCCATTTTACTTTTGCATCGGGTAAAATCTTGAACATCAAGGCAAATAAAATTGTAATGATGGCTAAGGAAAAAACAAAATTGACAACTTGAAAAACCGACAACAAGGACTCCGACCAAAATTGTTGCACCCATATACTGAGGGCCGATAATACAGCGGATAAGAGCAACGAAGTCAGCAACAAAAACGCAATGGATAAAATTAAGCCAAAAGAGAAAAGTCGTGTTTTTAGAAATACGAGAATGCCCGATTTTTTCGCAGTTGCTTGCACTTCCCAAATAATATTCAGCGATTTTTGAAGTTCCACAAATACGGTGGTCGCTCCAATAACAATCACAGCGATCCCAATGATGGTTGCCCAATACGAATCCTTGTTTTGAATAGATATAGAGAGAATCCCCTCCAACTGATCTGCAGTATTATTTCCCACCGCTTGTGCAATTTGTTTATGCATGTGTCCGCTTACCACAACATCTCCAAAAAAATATCCGGCAATCGATATTGAAACCACCAACAGACCAGGAATGGCAAATATAGCATTGTAGGCAATAATGGCACCTTCGCGAAAAGGATCACGGTTAAACCACTTTTTAACTGCCACGAGAAACAATGGACCTAACTTTTTAAACTTTTTAAACATCGATATCGGTTTCATATTTGACTGAGATTAGTTATTTTAAGATATTACAAAATTCAGCATATTTTACTAAAAAAATGTTACATGATTATAGCTTTAAATTACATAAATCCCATATTAGAGAGTAATTGCAAGAAGGTATCAAGTTTTTTAAAGATATTCAAAAAAAAAAGACATTCACTAATGCAAATGTCTTTTTTTGAATAAGATAAAATATAGCTTTTAGCAGCATCCTCCGCTACAATCGCAACCGCAACCAGAGGGCTGTTCTGGCTCTGGTTCAGGGGTTGAGCAACCACATCCGCAGCCACATCCTGATTCTGGTTGTTCAATTTGTTCGATGGGCAGACCTTCTGCAACCCATGCATCTAAACCGCCATCTAAGTTTGCAATATTTTCCATCCCTTTGATGTTGAACAAGTTCGCAACTTTCACACTGCGTTCGCCATGTGTACAAGCTACAATAATCAACTTGTCAGTTGGAATATGGATCAATCGATCCAATATAACAGACATTGGGTGATAGAAAACATGGTTGTGAGGAATGCATTGGCTATAAGTTTCTGACAATTCTCTCACGTCGATGATTACTGCGCTACCATCGTTAATAGCAGCGAAAGCATCTTTTGGAGAAATGTGATTAATTCCTTCAATATTAAAATTTTGGAATTGTGGTGTTTTTGTTAAGTTCATGTTTTGATTTTGATTTTATTCGAATAAGTATAAGGAATAACAATTGAGAATTTCAACAGTAATAACGTAAGGAAACATCATTTTGTTTAATTCCCAAGACGAAATTTAATGGATATTTATTTTCCATAGATATGAACACTCTGCATTCCCGGAGCGATGTATTGAATTCCAAACCAGGTAATCAATAGGACCACAAAAGAGAAAACCAATAGATAGAGTAAAAGTTTTGTCGCTTTAGGATAAGAGTGGTGCAAGTGAATTGCGATCAAATAGAAGAGCCAAGTAAGCAGTGCCCAAGTCTCTTTAGGATCCCACGACCAATAGTTGCCCCAAGCAATTTTTGCCCATAAAGCGCCCATCAGCATTCCTAACGTGAGCAGACCGAAGCCAATGTAAACCAACTTAATCGATTGATTGATGATATCGTTTGCAGCTCTTTTAAAATAGAGTCCAATCAATGAAGAGAGCCAAGCAGCTCCAAGCACTGCATAAGAGATCATATAAATAACCACATGTGGAATAAACCAAGGACTTTGCAATGCAGGCATCAACGATTTACTTTGATATTCGGGATGAATGATATCCACAATTAAAAAAACAGAAGCCATCACAAATCCAAGCCAATACATCACAATGTCTTTGGTGGAAAGATATATAAACCAGGTAGTCCAAGCAATAAAAAACGAATACCAAAGTCTGGTTTCGGCCATCGTTCTAAGAGGGGGACGTCCCAAGGAACTCCAAAGTATAATTACAAAAACTAATATTGCGATATTTCCAACAATGGGCGTCCATTTAAAAATAGGATACTTCGTATTTAATCGTGGTACGGAAATCATAATTCCACTGAGCAACCATGTGATCGCAAATACAATAAAAGCAGCAGTTAACCATGTCCAAATCATTGTTTACCTTCCTTTCTTTTAGAGAGAACTTTGGTAAACATCAATAGAATAGCTCCGAGCATCATCAAGAAAAATCCGGTGTAAACAACTGGCAACCAAGGATCTTTTACGAGCATAAATGTGCTATACTGAGAGTCGTTGCCCAATTTTCCGTCGTAACTGTATTGATAAATAGTCCACCCTTCACATTTGGCTGGTTTATTCACCGAAATAATCACTTCGTCGGCACTTCCATCAGTTTTTGAATAAAGAATTACTTTCGATCCAAAGTACGAAGGTTCTGGAGGAAGTAAGGACAGCAACATATTATTAGTAAAAGAATAAATCATAGGAGGTTGCATATAATTGCCCGAAGAGAGCCACACATCTTTTTTAGTCCCTTTCGGAAATGTCACATCCACTTTTACTGCGGGCATGCATCCTTCCATTCTGGGAGTAGAGACAAATTTAGCACTATTCCAAATTGCTTCTGGATAATACTCCTTAACTTGAATCTGATATTCATTTAACGATATCGAAGCGTTTTTCTCGACCTCAACGGGTTGATTTTTTCTGCCTTTGATGGGATTAAACATACTATCTACCAGCATCATTTTGGGAGAATGATTCTTAACCACAAAATCTTCCAATTTAATTGCAAGTGGCAACTCCTCAATCTCTCCTTTACTATTTTGTCCGTACCAAATAGTTTGTCCTTCGTACACCTGCATAATCAACTCTTTCTTATCAACAGCACCAAGGAGACCTGCTACGAGGACAATCCATAATCCAAAGTGATTGATAAAAAACTGAATATTTTTAAGATTGAAGGGGGAAATTCTTTTCAGGGTAACAAACCCAAGAATCAACACAACATAAAGGCTCGAAATGGCAAACATCCATGTATAAATAACATCGTTGAGGCCTAGAAAAACAGAAATTTCTTTTTGTTGAGGAATCACTGCCATAAAAATCACCCAAACTGACAATAAC
>JBBRGJ010000112.1:0-10452 GCA_038240835.1 Bacteroidales bacterium
ACTGGACCTGTCGGAGCTACTGGAGCTACTGGTCCTACTGGAGCCACTGGTGCTCAGGGTATTCAAGGATATGTTGGCCCTGATGGAATTGGTCTTGAATTTATTTGGAATGGCACTCAATTGGGTGTTAGACGTGAAGGACAATCTACTTATATTTATCAAAATTTAGCAGGTCCTGCTGGTGCAACTGGAACAAATGGTGTTGATGGAATTAATGGAACAAACGGAGTTGATGGTGCCGTCGGCGCAACTGGTCCCATTGGTCTAATCGGTTTGACTGGTCCCGCAGGTGCTAATGGTGTTGATGGAATTAATGGAATAAATGGAACAAACGGCACAAATGGCGTTGATGGTGCAGTTGGTCCTGCAGGCGCGGTTGGTCCTCAAGGTCCGATTGGTTTAACGGGTGCTGCTGGCACAAATGGAACGAATGGAGTTAACGGCACAAATGGCGTTGATGGCGCAGTTGGTCCCGCAGGTGCGGTTGGTCCTCAAGGTCCGATTGGTCTGACCGGTGCTGCTGGCACAAATGGAACGAATGGAATAAACGGCACAAATGGCGTTGATGGTGCAGTTGGTCCCGCAGGTGCGGTTGGTCCCCAAGGTCCAATTGGTCTAACTGGCGCTACTGGTCTCCAAGGACCAATTGGTTTGACCGGTGCAACTGGCCCAATCGGGTTAACTGGTCCCGCTGGTACAAATGGCACGAACGGAACGAACGGTGCTACGGGTGCAACTGGAGCGACCGGTGCAGTTGGTCCCCAAGGTCCGATTGGGTTGACTGGTGCAACTGGTTTAACCGGTGCTGCAGGAACGAACGGTACGAATGGCGCAACGGGCGCAACTGGTCTTACGGGTGCTACTGGTCCCCAAGGGCCTACTGGTCCAGTGGGATGTGCGACTGCAAATTATCTCATGAAATCAAATGGTACAACTGCTACTTGCACCGTTGCACCAGTATTTGAAGACGCAACAGGAAAAGTTGGTATTGGAAACACTTCTCCTAGCGAAAGATTAGATATTACGGGTAATTTGAGATTTTCTCAGGCAATTATGCCGAACAATAATCCTGGGACTCCAGGAAAAGTATTAAAATCAAATGGTGCTAATATTGCTCCTACATGGATTAGTGCAGTTACCCCAGATAATATCTATAGCGTGGAAAGTACAAGCAGTGTTTCTATAAGTTCTACTAATTGGTCCGTTATTCCAGGAGAATCAATCACAATTCCTAGTTTGCTAGCTGGCGACCGATTACTCCTGTTTTATGAAGGGAATGCTATTATTAATAGCAGTGACCATGCAATCATTGATGTCTCTTTGTTTGTAAATGGGACATTTATTGATGTTGGTGGATTTGTTCGATTTAGTTTGGATTATGGTGGAACCAGATACATGCTCTGGCAAAATTTTTCCTCCATTGCTAGATATACAATCCCAAGTGCTGGATCATACACGTTTGATGTTCGAGCTAGAAGATCTGATGGTAGCGGAAGTATTAGCATTGGCGGAAACTCTAGTGAAGCTGCAGAAGGAGTGCTCGTTATTTACTTGTTGAGAAATTAAATTCCAATTATTTGATATAAAAGAATAAAATTATGACAAAAAAACAATCACTAATATTGGGGTTAATATTTTTCTTAGCTCCTCTTGTATACGGACAAAGTAAAGGGTTTGAATATTATGAGGTGTTAAAAGCTGGAAATTCTAAATCTACAAATGGTTCCTGCATCATAAAAATAGAAAATAACGCAGATAGTTATATTGATTATTACGTGGTATTAACTCCCATTAATAAATACTCAAATTTATTCGTTACGGACAAAACTAAAACAAATTTCACCGTAAAATCATCTGATTCTAAGGGAAATTTCGAATTTGATTATATTATTTATGCTAAAAAAGAGAAACCTATTCCATCGATCAAAAAAAACAGATAAGAGAGTTTAGCTTATAACTCTTGCGAGTTAATATTAAATAATCATCTCTAAATGTCATCCCTTTTTTCCTGAAGAATAAAGTCTTTGGAGAAACGGAAGAACTCTCTATTAGAGACCTTGGCAAAATCTAAAATTTTGTATTTTTTGAAGAACTTAAATTGATATTTTTGAGTTTTTTTTAGGAATGAATCTCTAATTGTTGATGTTGTTTTTCCTCAAATAGCACTTACTATCTCCATGAATAAGCGATAATCCGTGAGCACGTATTCATCTTTCAATCAAAAATCGTATCTTTGCAAAAAAAACGAGAAATTGTTGAAGAAACAAACTTCATATTTTTTTTTAACATACATAAAAACAGAGAGTTATACAGCGAATGAATAATATACGAAATTTCTGCATTATTGCACATATCGATCATGGAAAAAGTACCATTGCCGACCGCTTATTACAATATACAGGAACCGTTTCCGACCGTGATATGATGACCCAAGTGCTCGATAATATGGACTTGGAACGCGAACGTGGTATTACGATTAAGAGTCACGCTATCCAAATGGATTTTAATTACAAGGGAGAAAAATTTGTTCTTAACTTAATAGATACTCCTGGTCACGTCGATTTCTCGTATGAAGTTTCTCGCTCTATTGCTGCCTGTGAAGGCGCTTTGCTGATTGTAGATGCTACTCAAGGAATTCAAGCTCAAACAATATCTAACCTCTATCTGGCCATCGAGCATGATTTGGAAATTATTCCAGTGCTCAACAAAATGGATATGGATAGTGCAATGCCCGATGAAGTAAAAGACCAAATCGAAGATTTGATTGGTTGCAAAAGGGAAGATATCATCGAAGCAAGTGGAAAAACTGGGATGGGAATTCCAGAGATATTAGATGCTATTATTCATCGTGTTCCAGCTCCTAAAGGGGATCCAAATGCACCATTGCAAGCACTTATTTTTGATTCGGTATACAACTCGTTTAGAGGAATTATTGCCTATTTTAGAATTATGGATGGGACAATTAAAACCGCTGATTTTGTAAAATTTATCTCCACCGAAAAAGAGTATCATGCCGACGAAATCGGCGTGCTTAGATTAAAACAAGAACCTCGTAAAGAGATGTCAGCTGGTGATGTTGGGTATATTATTTCTGGAATAAAAACTTCTAAAGAGGTTAAAGTTGGTGATACAATTACTCACGTAGCACGACCTACTACTAATATTATCAGTGGATTTCAAGAGGTGAAACCCATGGTGTTTGCCGGTGTTTATCCGATTGATGCAGATGATTATGAAGAGTTGCGCGCTTCGCTCGAAAAACTTCAACTCAACGACGCTTCTCTAACGTTTGAACCTGAATCTTCTGCTGCCTTAGGATTCGGTTTTAGATGTGGGTTTTTAGGTCTGTTACATATGGAAATTGTTCAAGAACGCCTCGAAAGAGAGTTTGATATGGATGTAATCACCACCGTTCCTAACGTTTCGTTTAGAGTAATTACAACCAAAGGAGAAACCATCGAGGTGCACAATCCAAGTGGTATGCCTCCAATCCCAAGCATCGAAACCATCGAAGAACCTTATATCTTAGCACAAATTATTACTAAATCTGAGTACCTCGGTAATGTGATGAAATTGTGCATCGATAAACGTGGTGTTTTGCTAAATCAAGTATATCTAACCAGTGATCGAATTGAAGTAACCTTCGATTTGCCATTGAGTGAAATCGTTATCGATTTTTACGACCGTTTGAAAAGTATTTCAAAAGGATATGCTTCGTTTGATTATCATATCAAAGATTACAAAGCAGCAAAATTAGTAAAATTAGATATTCTGTTGAATGGGGATTCTGTGGATGCACTCTCTTCCCTTATTCATGTGGATAATGCATATAGTTTTGGTAAACGAATTTGTGAAAAATTAAAAGAACTTATCCCAAGACAGCAATTTGATATCGCCATTCAGGCCGCTATTGGTGCAAAAATTATCTCTCGCGAAACCGTAAAAGCAGTTCGTAAGGATGTTACAGCTAAATGTTATGGTGGAGATATTTCTCGTAAGCGTAAATTGCTCGACAAACAGAAAAAAGGGAAAAAACGAATGAGACAGATTGGGAACGTTGAGGTTCCACAATCGGCATTTATGGCCGTTTTAAAACTAGATTAATCTTCTATTCTATTAATGCAATCTTTACGGCATTGTAAAAAGCTTCTGGATTATCCACATGAAGCCAGTGCCCCGCATTCTCTATTTCAACAATTACCGAATGAGAAAAATTCTTGGCTATTAATCCAACGTCTTCTGAATTGATATAATCGGAATTACCCCCTTTGATAAAGGTAATGGGCGTGTCAATAGGCTTTGGATAGGCAATTCCCAAAAAAATTTCGGGTAAGTAATCGCTGATTGCTTCTACGTTAATTTTCCATCCAAGCATCTCTTTGGTTTTCCAATATACATTTTTCATCACCACCGACTGAATCCTTTGGTCTATAATGTTTTTACTCACAAATTCTTCTACCTCGTTGCGTGAAGTATATTCTGATAAGTCATTTTTTTGCATTAATTCTAAAACTTCTACGTGACCGTAACGAGGGCTATATTTGCGCAAACCCATGTCGGCAATGATGATTTTAGAAAAATTATTGGGAGCTTCTTCCAACGATTTTAAGATAATTTTTCCGCCAAGAGAGTGTCCCATAATGGCAGGTCTATCTATCTGATAATCTTGCATTAATTCATGTAAATCATCCACCATAGCATCGAAAGAGAATACAGAATGATGAGGTGACTGACCATGGTTTCGCAAATCAGGAACCAAAATTCTCCGATTAATATCCGCAGATAGTTTGCGAGCAAATGTTACCCAATTATCAGAGCTTCCAAATAGGCCATGAAGAAGAATCAGTGGTTCTCCTCGACCAAACTCTCTGAAAAATAGCTTCATGAACTATATTTTGAATTTGATTTTTTGGTATGGGAACTCTTTTGCAAGCTCTCCTGAGTAGTAGAAATCGAATCCTACTGCGCCAAAAGTATATCGTTGGTCTCCAATCTCAATATGCGAACCACCCACTTTTGGATCTGGTTTTGGAACTGAAGCGATAAATCCAACATTAAAAAGAGTCGTAAGTATTTCAGGACGGTTTGAAATATCGTGTTTTGCACGTTCCCATTGCACTTTTACCTGATGCAAAAACAGACCTGCATAGATGTATGAATAAAAATGACTTTTGTAATCTACAAACCGGTCGTAACGAGCTTTTTCAATATCTGCTACCTCTCCATGATAGTCGAGCAATTTCTCAAATTTCTCACCGATGTAGTAAGGAGATGTTTTATTCTTTAAATTTCGCTCAATTTCGGCCGCAGTAAAATCTTTAACACCAGTCACTCCTAAGGAATATTGACTTTCTACAGATAAGACTTTATTTGGCGCAATATAAGTTTTAAAAATCTCGCGCTTTGAGTTAAACATTCTAATCTGTTCGCCAATGAGGCAACAAACAATCAGCCTTGGTTCAACGCCTGAAAGTTTGGCAGCACTATCAATCATGGCTTTGTCTTTAATAATCGATTCTTTTAAAATAGACCACTCGGGGACATTCATCCAACTAAAGCAGTTGGCAATTGTATCTTGCTTTTTGATTTTAGTGCCAAAAATCTCTTCCCCCTTTTTTATCAACTCTTGATACTCTTTGTTGTCTTGCATATTCATTTCAACCGCTGCAATCATCTTGGTCGCCAACATTGCGTCCTCAGTATTTGATAAACCTTCTAACATGAAATTTGCATTCACTGGATAGAACTTGCTGATTACCATTATTTTATAATAATCCAACGATCTTCTATTGTCTAGTCCTGCAAAATAGGCTGAATCGTTGAAAACGATGTCTTTCCCTTTATTGGCAAGTGCTTCATATACTCTATCGTTTTTATCAACCCCACCTGGATCGTTTGTGAGTTTAAATTTTACAGCAAAGTATACAGCCGTCAACAGAAATCCATAACATGCAAACCCTAAGATAGTTGCATACAATGTGTATTTGAAAAACTTTTTAATTGAAAATCGCTTTTTTTGAATATTATCTTCCATTATATCAGTCGTTTACTTTTTTTGTGTTGAATTTTTTTGCAAAACTACGATAATTTTCACAATTAGCACAAAGTTTAAGTTAAGTGTGGTTGATTTATCAATAATATTCTTTGGGTTGTTGCTTGTTTTTTAAGGTTTATAGCACAAATATATAAAATATAATTCAGAAATCCTATTTTAAATGTAATTTATTTATTAAAACTCAATTTTGTTTAGTTGCTGACTATGATTGTTTATTTTGAGAGTTAACGTCTAGTTTATGACTATTTTGTCTCGATATTTATATTTCATGATAATTAATAGGTCTAAACTCATCCGAAAATTGGCTAAAATGGATTTTTTTTTGTTATTTTGCTTAAAATTACAAAAAGAGAAATAATGGAAAATATTAAACGAACATCCGTAGTTGATTTGATTACGAACCCTGAAGTGGTTGGTCTCGGTAATCCTGTGAATGTAAAAGGTTGGGTACGTACAAAAAGATCGAACAAAGAGGTCGCTTTTATTGCTGTAAATGATGGTTCTATAATTCATAATATTCAAGTTGTCGTAAATCCTGCTGATTTTTCGGAAGATTTAATGAAACTGATTACTACAGGTAGTTGCATTAATGTGAATGGGATATTGGTCGATTCTCCTGCACAAGGGCAAGCTGTTGAGGTTTCTGCCAAAGAGATTGAACTTTATGGAACTGCAGATCCTGATAAATATCCTTTGCAAAAGAAGGGACACACTTTAGAATTTTTACGTGATATTGCCCATCTTCGTCCTCGTACGAACACTTTTGGCGCTGTTTTGCGTATTCGTCACCACTTGGCTTTTGCGTTGAATAAATATTACAACGACCGTGGTTTTTTCTACCTTCACACGCCTATTATTACGGGTTCGGATGCTGAAGGAGCAGGAGCAATGTTCCGCGTTACTACGTTAGATTTGAAAAATGTTCCACGCACCGAAGATGGTGAAGTGGATGCAACGAAAGACTTTTTTGGCAAAGAGACTAATTTAACGGTATCGGGTCAGTTAGAAGCTGAGTTGGGTGCGTTGGCTTTGGGTAAAGTATATACTTTTGGACCTACTTTTAGAGCCGAAAACTCAAATACTCCTCGCCACTTAGCGGAATTTTGGATGAATGAACCTGAAGTTGCGTTCAACGATATCACCGATAACATGGATTTGGCCGAAGATTTTATCAAAAACTTAGTTCAATATGCACTCGATCATTGCATGGAAGATTTGAAATTCCTTAACAATATGTATGATAAAGAGCTCATTGCCAGATTGGAAGCTGTAGTTAATACAAAATTTGTGAGAGCTACTTACACCGAAGCAGTGGATATCTTATTGGCATCGGGACAGAAATTTGAGTACAAAGTTGAGTGGGGCGTTGATTTACAATCTGAACATGAACGTTATTTGGTGGAAAAACATTTTAACAAACCCGTAATCCTAACCGATTATCCAAAAATGATCAAAGCGTTTTACATGAAACAAAACGACGACGGAAAAACGGTTAGAGCAATGGATATTTTGTTCCCAAAAATTGGAGAAATAATTGGCGGTTCTCAACGTGAGGACAATCTTGAAAAATTATCCGCATGGGCAACAGAAATTGGAATTCCCGAAAAAGATATTTGGTGGTATTTAGATACTCGCCGTTTTGGAACCGCCCCTCATAGTGGCTACGGTCTAGGATTTGAACGATTGGTATTGTTCGTTACTGGAATGTCAAATATCCGCGACGTGATTCCATTCCCAAGAACTCCTCAAAATGCTGACTTCTAAATCTCTCTTTTGATTTTTTAATCTTTCAATAATACTAATAATTCATTTTCTTCTTATGATTCATCAACGACTAGAACAGAAACAGTTGCAAAAACTCTCCCCTCAGCAAATTTTGCTGATGAAGTTGTTGCAGGTGCCTGCTATTTCTCTTGAGCAACGGATTAAGCAGGAAATTGAAGAAAATCCTGCCCTCGACGACGAAATTGAAGAGGAAACTGAAAATGTTGACTCAGAACTCGATGTCAACAACGAAGAGACGCCCGAACAGAAAGAGGAATTTGAAGAGAAAGCGGAAAATGAATTTGATATCTCTGATTATTTCGATTCTGATGATTATGAAATCCCTGATTATAAGCTAAATGTAAATAATCAAAGTCCTGATGAAGAGCGCAAAGAGCGACCTATTGTCAGCGGTAGTTCGAATGTGGAATCGCTTGTGGATCAATTAGGAATGCTTACCAGCAACGAAACGGATAAACTTATTGCCATACAAATTATTGGAAACCTCGAGGACTACGGATATCTTACCCGCGATTTGGAAGCCATTGCCGACGATTTAGCTTTTAATCACAACGTTATGGTTGATGTTGCCCAAATAGAGCATGTTCTAACCGATGTTATTCATCAACTGGATCCTGCGGGGATTGGTGCAAGAAACTTGCAAGAGTGTTTGTTGATTCAGCTGAAACGTCACGAGCATTGTTACTCAAAAACAATTTTGAGAGCCATCGAGATGATCGAAAATAATTTCAACGAGTTTACCAAAAAACATTACGAAAAAATTATCTCTTCTTTGGGTTGCACCGAGGATGAATTTAAAGAATCATTGGCCGAAATACTTAAATTAAACCCAAAACCAGGTGGAAACTTAAATGATGGAGGTGGAAATAATTATGTAATTCCTGATTTTTATATATCCAATAATCAGGGAAAACTCGAACTTTCTCTGCATCAGCGCAACTCGCCAGCGCTAAAAATCAACAACCAATATCGATCGATGTACGATTATTATAGTCACAGCGATATCGGTGGATCGAAGGGTGGACAAGAGGCTGCGCAATTTGTAAGACAGAAAATAGACTCCGCAAAGTGGTTTATTGATGCCATCGACCAACGAAAAAGGACGCTTCAAATAACCATGGAGGCCATCTTAGAATTTCAAATAGAGTTTTTTAAATCTGGCAACGAGGAACATCTTAAGCCAATGATTTTGAAAGATATAGCTGAGATTATCAACATGGATATTTCGACCGTCTCGAGGGTGGTGAATAGCAAATATGTACAAACTCCATTTGGAACTTTCTTGCTCAAAAACTTCTTTTCAGAATCACTTTCCACCGATTCTGGCGAAGAGGTTTCGTCCAAAGAAGTGAAAAAAATATTGGCAGATTGTGTCGACAGTGAGGATAAACGAAAACCTGTTACCGACGAAGAGTTGAGCAAAATTCTAAATAGTAAGGGCTATCATATTGCTCGAAGAACGATTGCTAAATACCGCGAAATGCTCGGTATTCCTGTGGCAAGAATGCGAAAAGAACTTTAATTTGAGATTGGATTAAATGACAACTAAAACTTCATTTGCAAACATTATTGCTACGGCATTTCATCCCATTTTATGGGTTTATTATCTGCTTGTATTTATCACAATATTATACCGCTCTGTCTTCACCACTCCCACGGGGATGGTTCAGTTTTTAGGCGCAAGTTTCTTTATTACCATCATGTTTCCAATCATGACTTTGTGGGCTTTACTTCGATTGAAAAAGATCACTTCGCTTAAAATGGACGACCGCAAAGAGCGCACATTACCACTTTTTATCGTCGGTATCTCTTATTACATGATCCATTATCTTTTCAAAATAATGGCGTTGCCACAAAGTTTCCAACTGCTGTTTTTGGGCGCTACCTTTATGATTTTTGTCTGCATGCTCATCACTTTTTTTTGGAAAATAAGCATTCACATGCTCTCCATCGGTTCCACCATCGGTTTTGTAATAGCACTCGGACTTCGATACGATTGGCTAATGCCCCAAATAGTCCTCCCAATGATCCTTATCGCTGGATTTGTTGGTTACTCCAGATTAAAACTAAACGCACACACACCCGCTCAAGTATATGTAGGTTTTATCACCGGCTTTTGCATCATGTTGTTTGGCGTAAGTTTCCTTTAACCAAACCACTGCGAAAAAAAAACTCTGAAAAACATTTTTCTACCAGCATGCGAGGTAGAGTCAATCCTCTGCGAGTGGGAATCTGAAGGACCGAAAAAGTTTTCAAATACAATTAGCAATTCAGCAAGGGCGTTTATCACCCTTTTTCGGGCTTAACCCACGATTGCACTTTTAATTAGGCTTTCCAAGTATTATTTTCCTGCAAAATAGGGGTTTAGTGTGTTCTTTGAAAGTATTAGTCGTTTATGAGCATTGCTATCTCTTAACGACCTTGTCAAAAAAGCGTTAAGAAAAAGAGGTGATTTTACGGATGAAGGGAGTCGGGTGCGGTAAGGTAAATAGATCCAAGTCTGAAACATCCGTCATGTGAATTAAATTACCTCAGTGAATCTCTTGACTTGGCTCGCGCCGTAAAATTATCTCTTTTTTAGCTTTTTTGGCGAAGTCTTGAATTTTTTGTTT
>JBBRGJ010000113.1:0-10419 GCA_038240835.1 Bacteroidales bacterium
AGCGTTTGATCTGAAAAGTGTTCGTTATAAATTGGATCATGTGCAAATTTTAGAGCAGCGTGATAATGGTCACCATGCATTTTTGTGGGCCGATAAACAGCGAAGATATCAAGCTTATGAATCGTTGACAGATCTTAATGGTAGACAGTTCTTTAAAACTGAAGATTTTGACAATCAGATGGCTGCCGAATATGTTTGGGTTCATTTTTTTATTCCAATGCAACAACTGTTAGAAGCGGGCAATCTTTATGTTTTTGGAGAATTAACTCAATGGAAGTTCTTGCCCGAAGCGGAGATGGTCTTTAATCAGAAAATGGGCGGTTACCAAGGGGCTATGTTGGTAAAACAAGGATATTATAATTATCAATATCTATTTGTGAAAAAGAATGGAAAAGTAGGACAAGTGGAGCTTATGGAAGGGAACCACTGGGAAACCGAAAATGAGTACACTGTTTATGTCTATTATCGTCCCGATGGAGCCATTGCCGATAAATTAATTGGCGTAAAAGTTTTTAAATATAATAGTAAATAATTCTTTTTGAGATTGTTTAGTTGTCCTATTGGCATCGATTGAAAAAGATTTTTAGCTTGATTTTTCGTAATTCTTTCAGAACATTATATATTTGATTTTTTGCTTTTTTCCCCAGTCCATCTTTCATTGACATGAGTAATTATAAAATCAAATGATAATTGTTTTGTTCAGCCCATAAAGTGTCAATCATTGCCTGTGTTGTTGCCTTTATTGCTATCGAATTTATTCAAATACTTTTTTAAAATATTACGAACCCAATATATTATAAAATGAAAACAGAAGTAAAAACAGTTTCAGAAATTCTGACGAACTTGCCAGAGGAAAGAGCTACGCATTTCAATAAGTTGCATAATGTAATTGTGAAAAACCTTCCTGAGGGTTTTGAAGCAGCCATTAGTTATGGAGGGTTAGGATATGTTGTGCCGCATTCGCTTTATCCTGCTGGTTATCATTGTAAACCAATTAAACCATTACCCTTTGCAGGAATTTCTTCTAATAAAAACTCTATTAACCTTTATCACATGGGGTTTTATTCCGACTCTAAATTATTAGAATGGTTTGTAATGGAATACCCTAAACACAGTAAGCAAAAGCTTGACATGGGAAAAAGTTGTATCCGCTTTAAAAAGTTTGAAGAAATTCCTTACGATCTTATTGGTGAATTAATGAAAAAAATGAGCGTAAAAGAATGGATAAACATCTATGAAACTAAATATAAAAAATAGTATAACAAATTGCTATTTGCACCCATTCAAAAGGGATAGTGAGTTGATTTTTTAGTCTGTTTTAGTCGGGAATTTATCCTTGTAGACAGTGTGATGATGGCAAATCATTTTCTCCAATTAGTTGTAGATTTCGAAGAAAATCATTTTTTCCTGAGATTTCTTCAAAGGGTTTTTCCATCACTCTTTTAGAAATAAATCGACAAGCTATTCCCCTTCTTCACTCTCTTTGACAGAATCTTTTTTGGTAGCTCGAGTGTGGCACATATAATTTTTGGTGATTTTCTCTTTTGGTTTCTTTGGAAATCTTCCTCTATATTTTGCAAAACGATTGTCGGGCAATAGGCGTTCGAAGAATTTGCCAAACAAAGGAGTAGCGGTTTTGCAACCTTCTCCCGATTCCATATCACGGAAATGGATAAATCGATCGTCGTTGCCTACCCACACACCTGCGATAAGGTTTGGGGTAACTCCAATAAACCAACCATCGGAGTGGTCGGAAGAGGTTCCAGTTTTTCCGCCAAAATCGGTATCCCAATCAAATATTTTATGTTCCCATAAAGCTCCCGTTGTTCCACCCGGTTCGGTAAGTCCACCCAAGAAGAGTTGTGTCATCAAAAATGCAGTTTCGTAACTAATTACTCGCTCTTTTTTCGGAGTATATTCAAACAATACTTTTCCCTTTTTGTCTGTGATTTTTGTCACTAATACTGGTTCCACACGATATCCTTCGTTGATGAATGGACAATATGCACTTAAAAGTTCAAACAGTGATACATCGCTAGATCCCAGACAGATGGAGGGAACGTCGGCAAGTTTTGTTTTGATGCCCATTTTGTGAGAAAATTCAATTACTTTTCTAAACCCGATATCGTTCGTTAGTTGAACTGATACTGAGTTGATTGAGCGAGCAAAGGCATTTTTCAAGGTAACTGTTTTGCCAGAATACGCTCCTTCAGCATTTCGTGGAGTCCATGATTTTTTGACACCTTTTTCTACATAGTTGATGGTGGATGGTTCATCTGTAATCATATCGCAGGGAGCCCATCCTTTTAATTCCATGGCAGCTGCATATACAAATGCCTTGAACGTAGAGCCGGGCTGACGTTTAAATTGGCGAACGTGGTCATATTTAAAATACTTGAAATCTGGTCCACCTACCCATGCTTTTACAAAACCTGTACTTGGCTCCATGGCCATAAATCCAGCTTGCATAATACATTTGTAATATCTCAGCGAATCCATGGTGCTAAACAAAGTATCTCTGTCACCTTTCCAAGTGAAAATGGTCATCTTTTTCTTTAAGTTAAGGTAATGATCAATGGAGTCTTTATTTGATTTGAATTTCTTTACAAGGGATTCATATTGTGCTCCCTTTTTAATCTCATTTTCAAGGAAATTCGGAATCTCTTCTTTGGCACTATTCCTCCAAGGATTTTCGCCTTGCCAGTGATAGAAAAATTTATTTTGTAAACTTTTCATGTGCTCTCTGGTGGCTTCTTCAGCATAATATTGCATTTTGCTGTCGAGGGTGGTGTATATTTTTATTCCATCACCATAAAGGTCGATTTTATTCTCTTTTAGCCAAGTTTTTAGGTAGTTTGCCACCGATTGACGGAAATAGATTGCATCTCCATCATAATTTTCCTCTACGTTGTAATCTAAAGTAATCGGAAGTTTGGAGAGTGAATCGGCGCTCTTTTTGGTGATATATTCCTGTTTGGCTAATTGTTGGAAAATATTATTTCTCCGTTTTAACGAGTTTTTTCGGTTTTGAAGTGGATTGTAATAAGTAGGCGCTTTTAATAGTCCAACCAATACTGCACTCTCCTGGATGTTTAAAGCGCTAGGTTTTTTGTTGAAGTATGTTTTGGCGGCAGTTTTTATCCCAAAGGTATTGTTCCCAAAATCAACAGTGTTGACGTACATCGTTAGAATCTCCTCTTTGCTGTAACCAAATTCAATTCTGATGGAAGTGATGACCTCTTTTACTTTTGAAATAAATGTGTTTATGTATGGAATGTACCCAAGCAATCCACGGGAATCTTTTGCCCGAGTTTTATACATATTTTTCACCAACTGCTGCGTAAGTGTACTTCCACCTCTTCTTTCGCCTTTGGCCATGGAATAGAAGATGGCAAATGTTGCCCTTATGTCGATGCCATGATGTTTGTAAAAACGGACATCTTCAATATTTATCAATACTTCTTTAAAGGTAGGAGAGACTTCCTCTAACTTGATGGGAACTCTATTTTCGTTGAAAAATTTTCCAATCAATTTCCCATCGGCAGAATACAATTCAGAAGCAATGTTTTGATCGGGATTGTACACTTCGCTTACGCTGGGAGTTCTGCCAAAAAGCCATAAAAAGTTGATGTTCACCAAGAAGGCAAAAACCAGAATTAATAGAACCCCATTCATGATTGCTTTTGGAATTTTCCAATACCATTTTAACCCTTTTAGAGAAAACGGTTTTAATATTATTTTAAATAGTGCCTTTATTTTAGACAGAATAACTTTGATTTTTTTCAATATTCCTTTTTTATTCACTGCGCTTTTTTTTTTGAGTTGCAAATTTAATCTTTTTATTTAGTGTTTGCAACAAAAGTGTGATAGACATCTTACTTAATTGCTTTTTTTTGTCTTCCCCATTAGATTAAATGAACATTCTTTAAATTACATTGTTTAGAATGTATCCAAATAAACAAATATTGAATTATGAAAAAGATAATAATAATAGCCTTGGTCACATTTGTTAGTTATAGTGTGAGTGGCCAACAAACCAAAAACAAACCAAATATTATGAAACAAATATCAGAAGTACTTTCCTTGAAAATTTCCGAACAAAAATTCAGCGATTTACCTTATGCGTACGAATCATTGGAGCCACATTTCGACAAAGCAACGATGGAAATCCATCATTCAAAGCATCACAAGGCGTATTATACCAACATGTTGGCAACTGTAGCGAACAATCAAGAGTTGAGTGACTTGAAATTATCAGATCTTTTTAAAAACATGAGCAAATATCCGATGGGATTGCGCAACAATGCAGGTGGGTTTTTCAATCACTTGCTCTTCTGGAACTTGTTAACTCCTGATGCTAAACCATTAAAAGAGGGTAAGTTTAAAGAAGCCATTGTTAGAGATTTTGGTTCGATGGAGCAATTTAAAACCAAATTTGAAGAGGCTGCTAAAACCCGCTTTGGAAGCGGATGGGCGTGGCTCGTTTTTACTGCTGACAAAAAGTTAGTAATTTCCTCCACCCCAAATCAAGATAATCCATACATGGATATTGCCGACGTAAAGGGAACACCTATTATTGCATTGGACGTTTGGGAACATGCTTACTATTTGAAATATCAGAATCGCAGACCCGATTATATTAATGCTTTTTGGAATGTGATTGACTGGAGTGCAGTGGAGATTTTGTTCTTAGAAGCTTCGAAATAGGAACTAGTAAATAGGTATACCTTAAATCCGCAACCAATTGTTGAGATTGCAAGTAATATGCTTAATTTCTGAGATTTACATATGGGGTTTATGTCACTAAATTTAGTGATGATGAAAATTTATGGATATTGCTATCTCGACCGACCTTGTCAAAAAAGCGTTAAGAAAAAGAGGTGATTTTACGGATGAAGCGAGGCGGGTGCGGTAAGGTAAATAGATCCAAGTCTGAAAAATCCGTCCTGTGAATTAAATTACCTCAGTGAATCTCTTGACTTGGCTCGCGCCGTAAAATTATCTCTTTTTTAGCTTTTTTGGCGAAGTCTTGAATTTTTTGTTTCTTTTTGTTTCAAGACAAAAAGAAAGGCAACAAAAAAAACAAAACTTTCGGAGTGGAATAGTTTTCTATATTCAAAAAAGAAAGGCGTCAAAAAAAAATAAAATCTTCGGAGCAAAGTGGTTCTTGTTTTTTAGCAAAATCTTGTTATAATGATTTTTTGCTTTCGGATTTAAGGTATTCATAAAAATCCCCAATTATTTCAAAATTTGAACATAATTTCCTTTGTGTCGATATAAAAGGAATAGGTTGATTGCAAAAAGGATTATTCCAATTCCTGGTTGTTGCGCTACAAGTAGTTCAAACAAAACAATGTTTACCACAATTGGTGTAATTAAGATTAGCGCCAATGCTCGTTTGAAATTTATGATGATCATTGTGGCTAAAAGGATTTCAAGAATTTTTACTACCAACAAGTATTTAGTGGTAAACAATACTCCCATAAATACAGCTGTATTCCCCGAAGACGGAGGCATCGGAATAAATCCAAAAAAATAATTTGCACCAAAAATAAGAAAAGGCAAACTAAATAGTGCCGAAATGATATGATTTAAATATTTCATGTCCGTTGTCTTTATTATTAATATTTTTCTTTTTTAACAATACAAATGCTTTTAATGTTCAACGGATTAGAATTTAATTTAAAATTGTACTGAATAAAGTTTGTGCCTATTGGAATTTAACCTTTTTGCAAATTCCCTAAATTCGCAAATATTTGCTAAAATTAAAATCTGAGTCAAAAAAGCGTTAAAAAAAAGAGATGATTTTACGGCCTGCCCTCGAATGTTAGATTATAAATAAATTTGCTAATTACACTGTAAAAAGGTAATGGGGTGACCGCAAAGCTAGACTGGCGCGGAACAAGACGAACTTCACTCCGTCGCTCCGTTACACCGTCACTTCGTTATCTCTTTTTTAGCTTTTTTGGCGAAGCCTTGACCCGATTGCTTTCGGGATTTTGAATGCTGAAGTTTATTCCTCAAGGTGAGATATCAAGACAAAAGTATTAATCAAAAATGTATTTTCGAAGTAAAATGGTTTTCAAATTTTTTATCAAAATCTAATCATACTACAATTGTGTTTGCGGAATTAAGAAATTCCTTAAATCCGCAAAGAAAACAAGTTGTAGGATTTTGATTTAATTTGATTGAATAAACCTGTTTTTAGAAAATATTTTCACTATATTTTCTGAAAATTCTATTGTTTTTTCACACAGATAAGTCTTTTTAGTTCTAACAAAGAATATTTTTTCCTTTACAACTAACCCTATTAATGGCATAAAACACAAGTATCTGATATGTAGACTAATAAGGTTTTGTTGATGACGTTTTTGGATACAGTTATCCTGAAAAGCATATATTTTAGGCTTTTTTTTATTAGACTAGCAACTCATACGGTCGTTCTGTAAATAAAATTAGGATCCATTGCCTTCCAGAATATGTCCACTTTCCTGCAACGTTTATGAATCTGAATATAAATCGCTTAAGTCTCGTTGTTGGCTTAATATCCTCGAAAATTATTGAAACTGTTGCCACAAAATAGTTGTAAAAATTTTTCGCCATTGCCATTATAATCATGAAAGCTGTGTTTTCGTTCATGAATGAACATGGAAGATGACTCCATCCAAAATCATTATTCATCACATCAAAAGTTTTTTCACAAGCACCTCGTTGGTTGTAATATTCAATTATCTCTTTTTCAGTACTTTGTAAATCATTTGTCAAAATAGAACGATAAGTATACGTATCGCCAGTAAAAATATCAACTTGTTGAGATGCCCCTTTTTCTCTCATTATGACTAAGCGATAGCCTTTTTCTGCAAAAAAATGAGTGAACGGAATAGAAGCAACCTCATATTTCTGATAATTTATCATGACCTCTTCCCATGTCGTTATTTCACATATTTGTCTAAAAAAATCTGCACTTTTATTTGCTCTGATATAAAACAATTTACTGTGATTTGCCACAACTTCAATTACTTCTTTTGTGTAAGAGCCGGCATCCATTCGTGATCTATCCACGTCTATATTATTGTTTTTCAACAAATTATAAGCTCTTAAAAGTGTAGGGGCTTGCTCAAATTTAACATTCGCATTACCGTCTCTATTTTCAATGTACACAATTCTGTCCCCTAAGGTAGCGACACCCGGACAATATCCATTGGACATTTTGTATGTTTTTTTTGCGTCATGTTTTTCAGTGTGAATTATTTGGTTATCATAGTCAAAATCGTAAGATGAATCTTTTTCCAGTTGTTTTGTTAGAAGTAACAATTTGATATTTAAATCATTGAGTTTTTCATTGATGTTAAAATCATATTTTTTATTACGAACAGACTCATAAGTTGTATTTTCTGTAGAAAGCTCCTTAATTCCTCGCAAAAGAGTGTCAGCACTTGGCACAAAGTTGCCTGGAATCAATTTTAAGTCTTTTCCTAAGTTTGCTTGAATATCTTCTGCGCAATTACCACCACAAAAAAATATATTCATGAAATTTGTTAGAATATCGCTATAAGAATAACCAACAGGCAAACATCTCGCACCTAGCTCATTGTCAATTAGTTGAGTTAAGCCATATTTTTTATAAAATTCATTAACAAATGATATTCCTGCAAAAGGGCTTATTGGAGTTGGTTTTTTTTGTAATTTCATGCCGAAAAATTTATTATCCTACTTTTTTTTGTTTAGTAGCACTAAATTAGGTGAAATTTTTCAGCTGTCAAAGCGCTATGTATATTACTTATACACAGTGTTTTGGCGGTTTTTGTTCATAACTTCCTTGCGGAATTAAGGAAATTATCAAACTTAAAAAAATAAAAATCACGTTTGAATCCAAATTTTTGATAACTTTGGCTAACTAAAATTAAAAAATAATGAAGCAATCTCTGAAAATAGTTTTCTTAAAATGGCAAATCCGTTGGATGAAGAAAATACTTGGATCCATTGGAGTGATGGCTATCATAACTTCTTGTAACAACTCTAATAGTAAACAATTGAAGCAGGAAAACGATTCACTGAAAATGGCTTTGAAGGAGAAAGAACAATTGGATTCGATTGAAATTGTAAAAGAAAGAACCGACAGTCTTGAAAAGACCAGAAATGATTCTGTTGAACTAAAAAGAAAACCTACCCTGAAAGAGACACAAAAGAAAAAAACAAAAGTGATTCCAGTGCATGTTCCAACCTATGATCCAGGACAACCAGTATTAGATTACGGAGTGTATCCGACTCAAAAGGTGGAACCAATATTTAAGCAGAACGATTAATTTATGAAGAGTCATTCTGATTTTTCATGGCGCCAGCGACTGGCGTTTTCTTTGCACGCTCGCTATGTGCGAAAAGAATCTGAACTTCACCAATTAAGTTATCTTTTTTGGGAGTGCACTTCGCGTTGCAATATTTCTTGTTTACATTGTGGCAGCGATTGCAAAATTGTCCCCGATGCACCAGTCAATAATATTTTTCTTTTCAACTCCAAATTTTTCGTCAAATATATAGCGATTTAGCGATTGTGCAAAATTTATGAGGGTTTTTAGAATAAGATGCAAACACTAGTAAAGGTTTTAAGCAGTATTATGTCGTTAAATCTTATTTTCTATCATCTTGCCAGATTAGCTTTTCGTTTTTTCGTTTTAGAAAGAAGTCCGAACATTTACCATCTCCATCTCCTGAAAGCCAACCCTCTGGACTACAAATTTGATTGCACTCTTTGTCAAAAAGTTGACTTTGAATATCACAACAATAAGGTGGTATGTAATACACCGTTTGTCCATTGTATTCGTATTGCCAAACGCTTACTGGAGGGTTTCTAACTTTATCGGATTGCATTTCTTTAATTTTATTTTTAATGCAAGATGGAGTATCTTTCGGTACATCAAGTTTGCTACAACTTGTTAGGATTGCTAAAAAAAGTATTGTAAATATCCGTTTCATTTTAAAAGATGTTTTAGAAAAATCCAATTAGTTAATGTAAATTTAGGAGCCTTTATGTTGAAAACACCGTAATTTTCCCTTTCAAATTAATTTTTTAAGAGGATGTATCCATTCAATGAAGTTGCAATTATTAACCAAATAAAGTATGGCAGAATTAAAATAGATTTCAGCTTTAATTCTGGCCAATACAAAAACAGAAAGATGCCAATAATTATGGTAAGCCCGACTATTAGGAAGAGCCCAGTTAAAACATTATGGTAATAAAAAAAAGTTGGATTCCAAGCAACATTTAATATCCATTGAACCAGAAATAATGAAATTAAAAGATTTTTATTTTCAATTAATGGCCACAAATAAGCCATGTAGATACTAAGGAGAATCATGATTGTTGTCCAAGCAAATCCGAAAACCCATCCTGGAGGAGTCCATGGAGCTTTTATTAAACCATCATACCAATCCGAAGGAACTCCCTTGCCCGTAAAGAAACCTCCAATAGCAAGTGCTCCAAAATTAATCACCAAGAATATAGTTAGTCTATAAATCATTTTAGTTTCAATTAGTTTCATTTTTGTTTTAATTAAATTTAAAAAAGAAAAACTTTACAGCTGTCAATTCTTTTTTCATTCCCTTTGCATACCCAATGGTATTATAACTGCTATTTTGAATGGTTCCATCATCTTTAATGTAACCCACCATATTATAACTGCTACTTTGAACGGTGCCATCGGTTTTGATATAACCTTTAGTTTCGTAACTACTTGACTGGATTGTTTGAGCACATGAAGCTCCAAAAAGCAGAATCAACGTTGTAAGTAAAATAATATGTTTCATTTTATTTAAAATTTGAAGTTTCTTGTTTTAAAAGTTCATATCATTTTTTAGAATAAAAGGAGTAATTTTTCGATATATTTTCCTCCAATTTAAAAGCATGCAATAAAGATACAAATTTTCAGAATATCACTTGTTCAAAACCTTGCATTATTTTTAAATTGCAAGCAATTTTATTCATTTCCAGAAAACCAAGATAGAATATTATTTATTTTTTGTTCATCTTTTCCCCTTACTACAAATAACACAGCTCCATTTACCAAATTTTTGGTGGTTTTCGGTTGAATAAAATGTTGATTCACTTTATTATGATTGTTCAATTATTTTGTTTAAAAATTTTAGTTGTTTTGTATTTACAAATATTAAATTTCCACTTTGATATTCGTTTATTTTTCGAAGTTTATCCATTTTTGTATCATGATAAAATAGTTCATAACCCAAATCTAAAAGCCATTTTAACCCAACAGTATTATATGGCATTTCAAAGGATAATACTGGAAGATATTTTGTAATTGTTTCTTTGCCGCCTTCAAGCACATTAATTTCATTTCCTTCAGTATCACATTTTATAAAGGGGGCTTCTAAAAATTAGATTTTTTGAGGCGATTAAGATTTTTC
>JBBRGJ010000114.1:0-10414 GCA_038240835.1 Bacteroidales bacterium
AGACAGGAAACAGGTCAGGTAATTCCTGAAATCAGCAATCAGAACTACAATGTTTATCTGAAGGAACTTGCTGTTCGATGCAAAATTGATAAAAACCTTACATCTCATATTGCCCGACATACTTTTGCAACTACAATAACATTGGAAAATGGTGTTCCTTTAGAGGTGGTTTCCAAAATGCTTGGCCATACTGATACCAAAACCACTCAGATTTATGCCAAGGTTCATGAAAAAGCGATTATGAATGGGATGAAAAATTTAATGTTAGATCGAAAAAATAATTAGAAGAAGAAACATGGAAAAATGAAATTCAAGAGTTTACGCCATTTTGGCGTATCATATACAGGGTTCAAATATGTTTGAACCCTGTATCCTAAAGAACCAAACTGATTCCCAAAATTGATATTTATAGATTCTCGTGTTTATTAATTATTTTAAATACAATTATTGGTATTTTTATAGATAAATATCCTATTTTTATACTTTTCTTAAACCTATGCCAACTGAAACCAAAACTCATCGACTCCTTCGTCTGATAATGTATCTCTCGAACAGTTATTCCAAAACAAAGGAAGAATGTGTCTCTTTCCTTGGAATTAGAGATTCTGCTTTTTATAATTACCGCAATGTTTTAGTCGATACTGGCTTCGATCTTCGGCAAAGAGATGGAAAATACTGGATTGAATATCCCGATCATGATCATCAGGTTTTGAGAAATGTACTTCATTTTTCCGAAGAAGAAACATATTTGCTTTCCCGTAGCATCGATATACTCGATGAAAAACCCGCATGTACTGCCCGGTTAAAACAAAAACTTGCCATCTTTCTTAATCAGGACAAAGCAATCGAAGCATACATCCACAAGGAAAAATCAGCGATAGTACAGTCGCTTCGGAAAGCACAAAAAGAAAAGAAGCAAATTTTACTTATCAATTACTCCTCCGGAAACAGCCAAACGGTAAAGAACCGATTGGTTGAGCCTTTTGAGTTTAAAGACGACTTTAACCTGGTTTGGGCATACGAACCGTCATTAAACCAGAACCGGCAATTCAAAATCTGCCGTATTGAAGACGTGCAGGAATCGCCTATCTCATGGGAGTATGAACGTTCACACGGCTCAAAACCAGTCGATATTTTCAGAAACACCGGCGATTTGAATAAACAGGTGGAATGCGTATTGACACTAAAAGCCAAAAATTTGCTGATTGAAGAATATCCGCTGTCCGAACGCTTTTTGACAAAATTATCTAGGACCCAGTATATACTGAAGGCTCCTGTAGCCAAATACGAAGGACCGGGCCGCTTTGCGCTAGGCCTTGCCGAAGATATTCAACTGGTGGGCGATGAAGGATTTTTTGAATATTTGAAAATAAAAATAAATAAAAGACAATATTT
Organism: Bacteroidales bacterium; assembly: GCA_038240835.1. Lineage (GTDB taxonomy): Bacteria > Bacteroidota > Bacteroidia > Bacteroidales > WCHB1-69 > JBAXTE01. The sequence goes on from JBBRGJ010000114.1 coordinate 1,396, forward strand.
TTTATCCGACTTCGCGAATTCGGGAGTTGACTAAATGAAATTTGGACAAAATTGAAAAATATGCTTGATACATTATTAAAAATAGGCGAATGGCAAAGCCAGGGCAAAAGCGCATGGACCCGATTTCTTGAAAAACCAAAATTAAGTGGAGAAATTAAAAATTATATCATTCCATTGATTTTTGATTTGGATAGTAACGATATTATTATTTGTGGGGAATATTTGCATGAATATGATGAAAAATATGTTGAGAAATGGAAAGCACTTAAGGTACAGGGAGGAAATAATAAAGCTATTTATGCGACAACGTCTGGCGACAAAATAAATCAGATTTACAAAACCTTTTTTGGCAAAGAATATACTGAAACAAAAAATGGTGAGCTTTTGGAAGCTATCGAAAAGTTAGATGCGAATTTGCTTACAGAAGAATTTAAAACTCTGTTGGAATCGATATTTAAACTTAAAGATGTGTTCTGGAATAAGCTTACTATTGAGAATAAAAATGGAGTTAAGGAGTTGAAAATTAAATCAATAGAGGATTTATTTGAATTTTCTAATAATCAAAAATTAGTGTTGATTACAGTTGCGATCAAATCACAAAATTTATTTGGTGACAAAATACAATATTTTTCTGAAATCCCGGAATATCAGACATTTTTGGAAAAAAAGTTTTTAAAAGAAGAAGTTGCAGCAATTCCTGAAAAGAGAAACCCTTTAAAGTCAAAACTCTGCTATGCAAGTGGAACTTCCGAAACTGACGTGGAAGGTTTGAGCCTTTCAAACAGGTATAGTCTTAACAAAATGTTTGTGGAAGAAACAAAGAATTATGCTTCCAACTTTGATAAAAATCGGTTCTCGATAAATTATCAGGTTAGCCAAAACAATCAAGAGAAACTGGATTTTGCGTCTAACTATCTTTTAAATGAAGGGCAGCTTAGGATTAAAATCGCGAACGTCGACCATGTTATCATTCCGCAATTTCAAACGAATTCAGTGGTTGATATGGAAATGACGTTAGATAAAATCAGAACAAAAAGCGACTTGCTTTTTGGTTTTAAGGATCTAGAATATTTTGTAGAAAACATTAAAGATGAGGTTGATGATGTTTTTTGGTTAAACTTTTTGGCTTATGAATCGGATGGTAACTTTTTTAAATCAACTGAGCTCATAAAAGATGTAAGTAGTTTTCATTTTCAGAAAATACTTAAAACTTTTTTGAAAACTCATCTCGAATTTTTAGAAGTTAAGGGTTTTAATTGGAACACTATTGTTACGGAATACGGAGAAGTTAAAGGGTTTAATTTAAATTCAGTTTATTCGTTAATTCCCACAAGAAAAGACAAAGAGAAAAAAAACAAAGCACTGTCTCTTTTTAAAAGTATTCTTGAAAACAGGAAAATAGAGAAAGAAATACTTTTTACTTATTACTGCGAACTCATTCTTTGCCACTATTATGAGCGGTACAAGAGTTACACCAATGTGCATAAATCATCAAGCGATTATTTCTACTATTCAGTCCGAAACAGCACATATAAATATCTTGCATTTATTGAAGTACTTAAAAAACTAAATATTATTGATATGAACCAAGAAAACAATGTGACAAACGAAGAACTGGGCAATAAATACAATCAGGCCATTCACGATTTTTTCGTAAAGATGAATTTTAGCCAACACCAGCAGGCTATGTTTTATTTAGGACGAATGCTCAATGCAGTGGAGTTTATTCAGAAAGAAAAAAAGAAAACTGTTATCGAAAAGGTAAACTTTCATGGAATGGACATTGATGACATTCAGCGGTTAAGAATTTCACTTGTTGAAAAAGCCAAACAGTACAGCAAAATTGGGAAAGTAATTTTTACCGATCGAAAATTTGGGGAATTGTTTGATTTTAACAATTGGCAAATGAATCCTCAAGAGGCTGTTTTTTTCCTGTTAACAGGTTATTCTTTTGGTATTTCCACAAACGAAGCAGAGACGCTCGAAGAAATTGAAGAAGAAATTAATTAATTTTTAAATTATAAAAAAAATGAAAAACAGTATTAAAAACTCATCCGATTTTCTGTTTATCTATGAAGCTATTCAATGCAATCCGAACGGTGATCCCGATCAGGAAAATAAACCCCGAATGGATTATGACACTAGCACCAACCTTGTAACAGACACGCGTTTAAAGAGATACATCCGCGATTATATTAAATCAGAGTCCGATCAGGAAAGGATTTTCGTTGATATGGAAGGCGATTCTAAAGTAAGCGTTGACAGCAAATTAAAAGCGGTTGTAAAACGAACAGTCGAAAATCAATCCGAATTGGAAAAAGCGTTTTCCACCAATCCGGATGCTCTGAAAATATATAAAGAAATAATTGCCAGTGAAAAAGACCCTGAAAAAGTATGGACTATAATTACCGATAAAAAGTTTAAACATAAAACTGTAAATTATGAGTTGCTTGCTTATTTAGTAAGAGAAAAATTTATTGATATCAGGATGTTCGGGAGTGCATTTGCCGTTGGAGGCTTTACAAAAGCATACACAGGTCCAATTCAAATTAACTGGGGTTATTCCTTCAACAAAGTGGAATTGATGGATTCCAGTACGATTGTTACAATTATGAATGACGATAGTAGTACGTTCGGAAAAGATTATCGTGTGCATTACAGTCTTTTGGGATTTAACGGAACAATTAACGCAAACATGGCTAAGATTACTGGCTTAACCGTGGAAGATGTGGAGGAATTTAGACATTCCATTTGGGAAGCTGTTCCCGCAAACCCAACACGTAGCAAATTGAATCAATATCCGAAGCTTTATGTTGAGGTGGTATATAATGAAGGTATTTCAAATGGGCAGTTTGGTGATTTGCGAAATTTGGTTGAAGTTAAAACCAAAGAAAAATTAGCAGACAAACAAGTACGGAGATTTTCCGAACTTGATTTTAATATCGAAAAACTGATTAAAATCCTTAACGAGAATAAAGGCTCAGACAAAAAAATCAAAGAGATTATTATAAAAAAATCTGCTGATTTAAACGAAACAAAATAAGAGAAAATGGAAGTTTTATGTTTCAAAATAAGCGGAAAATTAGCTCATTTCAGAAAATACTACGCCAACAATACTGCTTTCAGTTTTACCATTCCCCCGAGGACAACCCTAATGGGGATGGTAGCTGCGGCGATGGGAATGGAACGCGACAGTTATTATGAACTACTTGCCTCTGAAAACATTCATTTTGGCGTTCGGGTTCTAACTCCGCTCAAAAAATCTTTCCATCGACTGAATTTTCTGAGCATTAAGACACTTGGCGATTTATCAAAAAAGATGTCTTCAGATTTTCGTGGCGAGGGTGGTAGGATTCAGACCCCGTTTGAGGTCGTTAGCGGATGGGACTTGACAAAAGATGAAGTCGTTTATCAGGTTTTTATTTCGCCCACGGATCAAGGAGAAAAGACATTTGAAAATATTAAAAGACATTTTCTTAATGCTAATCATGTTTTTAACATTTCGCTTGGAGTTGCCAATTTTGGTGCAACCATTAAAGATGTGTTTGTAAGTGATACAATAGAAAGCAGTGAATTTGATACAGAAAGCTACTCACTTATTCACTCTGCAATTCCCACAGACCATGTTAAAGATTTGAAGTTTGATAAAGAAGATTTTGGAAGTTACAACTTTGTGGAAGAGGACCTGATGCCTGGTGATTTTGTTGGAAACGACAACAGGGAAGTGAGAAAAATGAACCGATTGCTGTTTTCCACTTCTACAAATCCGTTACGGGTAAAGCTTAACTCCCCTTCTATTCAATTGAATTTACCAGAAGGGGAAATTGCATTTCAATTTATGGATGTATGATATTTTATTCACACAGCAAAACAAAAGAAAATGGTTATACCGCCGGTTCAAAACGTCTTTGTGATCATATTAGCGGTACTTTGGAAAAAGCGACAAATGCACAATCTAAAAACGTAGATTTTGAACTCGCACCAGAATTATTGAGAAATATGGTGGAACTTACCGTCCGTTTCCACGATTTTGGTAAATACACTTCTTTTTTTCAAAATTATCTATTGAAAATAGGAAAGGTTGACGGAATTTTAAAACAACATGCACGAATTGGCGGAATTACAGCTTTCAACTTATTGAAAAACCAAGATATAAAACTGGCACTAATTTCTTTATTTGTTATTTTTCGGCATCACACCCAACTTTGCGACATTTTGGATTTTCCAAAAGTTTTTAACGATGAGTTACAACACATTTTTAACGAACAAAAAGAGGACATTCAAAAGGTTCTATCGCAAATAGAAAATGAGTTGAAGATCCCAGATTTGAATTCATACTTATATTATCCTGATGAGAGTGAAATAAGAAGATCATTTAAGATTTGGATAAAAAACGAAGCTAACATCCGTGATTATTTTTTTGTAAATTATCTTTTTTCACTGCTTACCGAAGCCGATAAATTGGATGCATCAGACACTTTTCAATATCGTTTAAAACCTATTTCAGAAAATTCAGTTGATAACCGTTTTGGAAAGCCGGATTTGTTTAGAAATCAAGAACTTGCGGATTTGTCAAACAATGAGATAAGAAATTTTTGTCGGGCAGAAGTAGTTTCAAATATCAATCGAACGGATATTTTAAGCCACAAAATATTTACGCTGACGGCTCCAACTGGTATAGGCAAAACAATGACAGCGTTAGATTTTGCGCTAAAGCTAAAAACGAAGATTAAAACTGAAACCGGTATTGAATCCCGGATTCTTTACGCCTTACCATTTATTAATATCATAGAACAAGCTTTGACTGAATATAAATCAACGCTTTCCGATGAAATAAAAATTATTGGACATTATCAGTACGCCGATGTATTTGGAAAAAATGATAAACAAAATATCGATGATATTGAGCAAAATTACAATCAGAAATTGATGTCAGTTGACACTTGGCAGGGCGATATTATTATTACTTCGTTTGTGCAATTTTTTGAAACATTAATTGGGCACAGAAATAAATTACTGAAAAAATTCAATCATTTTGCAAATGCAATTGTAATTCTCGACGAAGTACAAACTCTCCGTCTCGACCAAATGCCTTTAATTGGGGCTGCACTTTATTTTGTTTCAAAATTTTTGAATACAAGAATCATTTTGATGACTGCAACAAAACCAAAAATATTTGAATTGGCACAGCAAGAAATCCTGAATAAGGAAGGTGAAAGAGTTGAACCAATGGAATTGTTAAAAAACAATAGAGAGATTTTTGCCCTTTTTAAAAGAACTAAAATTGTTCCTTTATTAGATATGAAATTTATTGATGATGTTGGTCTCGAATTTCTTGAAGGGATTTTCTTGAAAAAATGGCATCCATCGAAATCATGTCTTATTGTTTGCAACACGGTAAATCGTTCAATTGAAATCTACAATAAAATTTCGGAATATTTAATTGAGCAAGAATTAGATATTCCGATTCATTATTTATCTACCAATATTATTCCCGCTCATCGTGCAGAAAGGATTAGATTGATAAAGACGGAAATAAGCAATGAGAAAGCCCCAATCTTAATTTCAACACAGGTAGTTGAGGCAGGAGTCGACCTTGATTTTGATATAGGGTTTCGCGATTTGGGACCGATCGATTCAATCATTCAGGTTGCAGGCCGAATAAACAGAAACAACAATCCCAAAAAACTTCATTCTCCGCTTTACATTGTGGATTTTGGCGATGCAAAAAAAATATATGGTCAAATAACCGGTATCCAGGCAGAAAGTGCCCTGAGAACCAAAACTGAATTCCCCGAAGAAGGCTATTTCAATTTAATTGACAGCTATTTTGATAACACTGCCTCCAGAAGTTCATTTTCAGTTTACAATAAAATATTTGAGTCAATGAAAACGCTTAGATACGACGGCGAAGTCACCAAAGAAGATCGCCCTGTTTCGAGTTTTCGTATAATTGAAGAAAGTCAAACCACCCTTGCTGTATTTATTGAAATCGATGACTATTCGAAACAACTTCGAGATAATTATCTAAAAAAAATAACAGGGAAAATGTTAAAAGAGGAATTTGATGAGAATAACAAAACTGACTTTCAGCAAAGGATTATAACGATTCCTAGTTATTTGGCGGTTGGTCTAAAACCGATAAATGAGTTTGATCAATCCCTACTCGTGGTCCCAAATGAAGTGGTGAATGATTTTTACAACGAATATACTGGCTTTATTAGGAAACAAACCAATACAACTTATATGCTTTAATCCTACACCATGCAAATCACACAAACGACCATACAATTTCCGGATATTCAGTTACAAACCCGTGATGCACATAAACTGAGGGGCTATTTTGGCAACTTGTTTATGGAACATTCTCCCTTGTTGCACAACCACTACGACGATGGTTCGTCGCGTTACGCCTATCCGTTGATCCAATATAAGGTAATCGACCGGATTCCGGTTCTGGTAGGTTTTCAGGAAGGAGCAGAGCTGCTTGTTTCCTTATTCCTGAAAATACGTGAACTCGACATTGAAGGACAGCATTTCCCGATTTTGGCTAAAAACATTCAGCAAAAACAATGTGAGTTAACGGTCAATCAGCAACTGTACAATTACTCGTTTAAAACCCTTTGGATGGCCTTGAACCAGGAAAATTTCAGGAAATACCAGCAACTGGATGAATCAGAAAAGGGCGGTTTTCTGAACCGTCAGCTTCAGAACAATATTTTAAGTTTCTACAAAGGCCTTTCGTTTCACACCAACGAACGGATCATGGTAATCACCCGGATGGAAGAAAAGCAAACCCAGTTTAAAAACCAGTCGATGCTTGCTTTTGCCGGACAATTTACCAGCAATGCGTACCTCCCCGAATGGGCAGGAATAGGCAAAGCCGTAAGCCGTGGCTTTGGAACAGTGAGTCTAATACAATAAAGCTTGAAGCATGCAATTAATCATCAACACGTATGGAACATACTTGCACGTAAAAGACGAATTATTTGAAGTAACACTGACGAAAGATGGAGAAAAGGAAAAACATCATTTTGCCAGTCAGAAAGTTACTTCAATTTTAATGAGCAAAGGGTCGGCTATTAGCACCGATGCCGTGATATTGGCGATGAAAAACAACATCGATATCATCATTTTTGAACGCGACGGAATGCCGGTTGGTCGTTTCTGGCACAGCAAGCCGGGAAGTACATCTAAGATAAGGAAGCAACAATTGGAAGCGAGCCTGAATGAAACAGGAGTTTACTGGATTAAAAACTGGCTTACCGGAAAATTGGATAACCAGGTAGAGTTATTGAAACGGTTGAAAAACCATCGACCTTCAACAGCAGATCTTATTCAGGAAAAAATGGATGCCATTGCAGCGCTCAAAACAAAAATGAAAGATCTAAAAGGGGCTAAAGTTGATGAAATGGACGACACGCTGAGAGGATTGGAAGGAACCGCAGGAAGGATTTATTTCCAGATACTTAGTCCTCTGTTGTCCGAGCGCTATCAGTTTGAAGGTCGCAGTTTTCGTCCGGCAAAAGATCCGTTCAATGCCTTCCTTAATTATTCATACGGCGTTTTATATAGCCGGGTCGAGAAAGTGCTGGTTATTGCCGGTCTCGATCCGTATGTTGGTTTTATGCATCGCGACGATTACAACATGAAAAGCATGGTTTTCGATTTTATTGAACCTTACCGTACCTATGCCGACGAGGTTGTATTTAAACTCTTTTCGGCAAAGAAGGTAACCGATAGCCATACCGATAAAATTACAAACGGTGTCAGTTTGAATGCAGAAGGGAAAAACCTGTTGCTGCAATCGCTGATGCAATTTCTGGATGAAGAAAAAATAAAGTACAACGGACGGAATCAAACCCGGATGAATGCCATGCAGATGGATGCACATCAGTTTGCAAACAAATTAATCGGTAAATTATGATTTGCTGGGTCTTATATGATATCAAATTGGACAAGCCGCGAAGCAAGGTGGCGAAAATCTGTAAAAAGTCGGGGCTTTACAGGGTGCAAAAGTCTGTCTTTTTGGGAAGCCTGGAGGATAACGAAAGGGATACACTCGAATTGTGGGTAAACGATTTGATTGACGAAGAAACCGATTCGGTATATATTTTCCCGATGAGTAAAAACGAACTCAGGCAAACCGCCCTGTTGGGGCAGGCTTTCGACAAAAAACTGGTAACCGACCAAGTAAAATCACTGTTTTTCTGATGTCAGTAACACCCTCACATATTATTGAATACTTGTTTTGTCCAAGGTTTACGTACTATGAATATGTACTTTGTATCCCGCAATATGAAGAACGCCATTACAAAGTTGAAAAGGGTAGGGCAGTTCATGACCAGAAGCTGGAACAGAATAAAGATTACCTGCGCAAACGTATTGGCGTTATTGAAAAATATGCTGATCAATATTTAACCAATGAATTACTTCGGGGAACTATTGATGAAGTTTTATTATTAAACGACTACACAATGGCGCCTCTCGACTATAAATTTGCTAAATTTGAAGATCGTATTTACGAAACATACCGGACTCAGCTTGAATGTTATGCTGTGTTGATTGAAGAAAATTTTAAGAAAAAAGTTAACAAAGGTTTTCTGGTTTATACACGCTCATCGAATAAGTTGGTTGAAGTTGAAATAAGTGAATCGGCCAAACAAGATATTCGCCGTATTTGTCAGGAAGTGAATGGGGTGATTATACAGAATTATTTTCCCAAGGCTACTAAATACAAACAACGATGTATTGGATGTACCTACCGGAATATTTGTATTAAGTAACATTTTGCGGGTGGTAATTTATTTTTGCTGAAGAGAATATGACATGTAAATGTCAGTTTATTAACAAGATATACTTTCGGAAATGATCACAAAAATTCATATAATCCAGTTCTTTGACATACTGAAAAATGAAAAATATATGACTCTAAATAACCTATATGATTCTGAAAAACAGGCTGATAACAAACAGTACGGCTTAAAAACTGATTTCCAACAAAATAAGGATTGAAACC
>JBBRGJ010000115.1:0-10407 GCA_038240835.1 Bacteroidales bacterium
TTACCATTTGTTCAATCACATCCAAACAATCCGATTTAAGTTTAACTGGATTAACCTCAGGGGCGACCTATTTCCTTGCTGTGGATGGTTATGGAGATGAAGTTGGTACTTTTAGTGTAATGGTTATCGACGGAGCTAATAGTTGGGCTCCAGTTCCGCAACAAGATTGCAGCAGTGCAACGGTAGTCTGTCATCAATCTACCGATGTTGGAAACCCTGGATTTGTGGGTTCTGGTAATATTTGTGATTTTTCAACAAGTTATGGTTGTTTGTCTTCTGGTGAAAAGAATTCAGCCTGGTACACCATAAATATATTAACTAGTGGTGATTTTGTTTTTACAATCAACCCTTTCAACTCCTCTACCGATTACGATTGGGGATTATTTAATGTCACAGGAGTATCAAATCCATGTTCAGTCATTAACGCAAATACCACGACTCCATTAGTTCGTTGCAGCTTTGCAGCAGGTGGAGGTGCTACAGGATTAAATGGAACGGCAGTGGATGCATCCGAAGGTTCCGGTGGTGATAGATGGTGCTCAAAATACCCTGCTCTTGCCGGAGATGTGCTTATGCTGAATATCTCAAACTATAGTTCAAACAATAGTGGTTTTAATTTAGACATGGTAACATCACCGGTAAACTATAACCAACCATCTTCTGTAACATGGACTGGAGCAACCGATAGCGATTGGTTTAAACCAGCGAACTGGGGCGGTTGTGCTATCCCTAGTTGCACGATTGATGCGGTAATTGTAAACGGACCAGCCTATCAACCAGTCATCAATGCAGCAGGTGCGGCTTGTAAAAATTTACAGGTTATCAATGGTGCTTCTTTAACCATTAATGCAGGAAGAAATCTTCAAATGTGTGGTAATTTTGAAAACCTTGGGGTGCTAAATATCAGTCCAACGGCTTCTATTACCATGGATAATGGCTCAACCGTTCAAGCATTAAATGGAAGTTTAACAGGAACCAATAAACTAGGTAATCTCGTAGTAAACAAAACGGGAGGTGAAGTAACAGCGAATCAAAATGTAGAAATTGGAGGAAACTTAACCACCTCTTCTGCAACCAGTTTGTTTAATACCAATGGAAAAGAGATTATTGTAGGCGGAAATGTTGCGTTAAACTCACCATCCACATTTGGTAGTGTTGGAACTACAGGTATTTTGAAATTTAACGGAATTTCTGCTCAGACTTATACTCCTAATGGTGCTTTAACTCTGCATAATGTGGTAATTCAAAACTCTTCAACAGGTGTTACTTTAAATAGCGACTTAATTTTGGGAACCGCTGGTGCTTTAACTTTAAACAGCGGAGTATTCCATACAAGTACAAATAAAGTTTCGATTACGAATACAGATCCCAATGCCGTTTCAGGAAGCAGTGCTGGCTCGTATATTGATGGAAATATTCGTAGACATTTTGCTTCAAACACAGGTCTTTATTCATTCCCAGTTGGAACATCTTCGGCATATAGATTGGCACAACTTACCAACAACAGTTTGGTGGGCGTTACGTATATTGATGGCAAATTCACAAGCAGTTTTCCAAATACGGGATCTTTAAATGGCACTATTGCCATCGACTTTGGCACCCCATACACCTCGTTTGCAACGGAAGGCATTTGGACCTTAACGCCAGATGTTCAGCCTTCGGGAGGTTCTTATGGCATTAATTTATGGTTCAATGGCGGTGGTTCAAATCCTTTCAGTGGTTTAATTGACAACGCTTTTGGTCCATTAAAAAGAACGAACGCAGAAACAGCAGCCTCGGTATGGTCGTCGCAAGGTGGCTCTTTGGAAACTGCGGTTGGCAGATTAGTAGCAGATGGATATGCACGTAGAGATGGCTGGAATTCATTTTCAGAATTTGGCATTGGAAAAACAACAGGAGCACTTCCTGTAACTCTTTTGAGCGCATATTTACAATGTGAAAAAGAGATCGTTTTATCGTGGAGCACCGTTTCCGAATTAAACAATAATTACTTTACCATTCTCAAAAGCGAAAATGCAATTGATTTTCAAGAGGTAGCCAGAATCAGTGGTGCAGGAAACTCAAACACAACGATCAACTATCAATGGAAAGATTCGCTGAATGGATCGGACAAAGCCAACTATTATCAACTACAACAAACCGATTTCAATGGAGAAACTAAAACCATTAGTCTATTAACAAATAACTGTAACAACAATTCTAACGGAGACATTGTCCTGATTTCAAATCCGAATAATCCATTCGTAGAAGCTCAATTTAGAGGAGATAAAAATGGAAAATACCACATTAGTATCATCAACAACTTGGGGCAAATGCTCATTCAAAAAGAGATAAATTTAGATACAGAAGGAAATGTCTTGTTAATTTCCAAGAAAGGATTGGCATCAGGTATTTACAGTGTAGTATTTAAGAATGCAAAAGAGGTAATTACCAAACAAGTACTGGTAACTTATTAAACATAATTCCACAAAACCAAAAAAGGGGGAGAATCTTTTCAGATTCTCCCCCTTTTTAAATAATACTATAAAGTATTTCTATTAGATATTCCAAGTATCTCCACTATTCAACAGATCATCTACGCATGAAATGTTTGAAGATGCTTTTGCATTTACAATTTGTTCATCCATTAAATCATCGTAAGTAGGGAACATTGCAGCGCGGATAACTCCTAACGCCATTGGGAAATATGGAGGTTGCATTTTGGCAAGCATCAAGTGAATGCCTGGATCTTGTGCATACATATCATGAACTAATATTTCATCTTTTGTGTGTTCTTCGCCAATAGTAACTACTTCTAGCCCATGTTTTCCAAGAATAATCCCTTTATTATGTTCGGCTCCGAAAATCATGCGTTGCCCGTTTTTAAGAATAAGTTGATTCTCATCTTTTACATCCTTACCGGTAACGTTTTTGTGCGTTCCGTCGGCAAAAATAACGCAGTTTTCTAAAATCTCTACGATAGAAGTGCCATCATGTTTGGCTGCTTCAAAGAAAACGTCGGTCATTAAACCAGGTTTGGTATCTACCACACGTGCAAAGAATGTTCCTTGAGCTCCCAACACTAATTCGCCAGGGTTAAAAGGATGTTCGATGGTTCCGGAAGGAGATGTTTTAGTAACCGTACCCATAGGAGTTGTAGGAGAATATTGTCCTTTGGTCAACCCGTAAATTTGGTTATTAAAAAGCAATACGTTCACATCTAAGTTTCTACGAATGATATGAATAAAGTGGTTTCCGCCAATAGCCATCGAATCGCCATCCCCAGAAGTAATCCAAACACTTAAATGTGGATTTGCCATTTTAACACCCGAAGCAATAGGATATGCACGACCGTGAATGCCGTGAAAACCGTATGTGTTTACATAGTATGGGAAACGTGAGGAACAACCAATTCCTGAAATCATACAAAAGTTCTCTTTTTTGTATCCAATTTTAGGAAATACGTTGCCTACAGAGGAAAGAATAGCGTGGCCTCCGCAACCGGAGCACCATTTAACCATTTGGTCGCTCAGAAAGTCTGCCTTAGACAATGGAACTCTCGAGCGTTCTATAGTGAAATTATCTTCAAAACTCATTTTTAAAATCCTCCTTATATAGTTTTGTTAAAATGTTCTACTAATTCTGAAATCGTAAATGGCAATCCTTGCATTTTGTTATATTGCAAATATTGATAACTTGGATGAGTCATGCGCAAATAGTTTGCAAACTGACCTGCATTAAGTTCTGCCACAATAATTTTCTTAAAGCCAGCAAATACCTTATCCGTATTTTTAGGCAAAGGCATAATATAGCCAAAGTGAGCATGACTGATTTTTTTGCCTTGTTCTTGAAGTTGTTTAACTGCTGAATAAACGGAGCCTTTTGTGCCACCCCAGCTTATTACTAATAAATCGCCTTCAGCATCGCCCATCACATCTTGTTCTGGAATAAAATCAGCTACTTTTTGAACTTTATCATTACGATATTTGGTCATAAGTTCGTGGTTCATCGGTTGGGTAGAAACTTCACCCTTGCCGTCTGTTTTTTCAAGTCCACCGATTCTATGACGTAACCCTTCCGTTCCTGGAACCGCCCATTGGCGAACTAATGTTTCTGGATCGCGAAGATAAGGTAAGTAAGCAGGATCATTTGCTTTCGCAATTGGAGGAATGATTGGATCCAAATCCTTCACTTTAGGAATTCTAAAAAGTTCCGAACTTTGACCCATCTGACCATCTGTAAGCAAAATTAGCGGAGTCATATGCTCCATCGATAATTTAGCTGCTTCGTATGCTTTGTAAAAACAATCGGCTGGCGATGATGCTGCGGTAACAATACAAGGAGCTTCGCCGTTACGACCAAAAAGCGCAATGTTTAAGTCAGATTGTTCCGTTTTGGTAGGTAATCCTGTAGAAGGACCGCCACGTTGAACGTTTACAATCACCAATGGCAACTCTGTAATAATAGCCAAACCAATCGCTTCTGATTTAAGGGATAACCCTGGACCAGAAGTAGAAGTACAAGCCATTGAACCTGCGAAAGAAGCGCCTATGGCAGAACAGATGCCTGCAATTTCGTCTTCCGCTTGAAAAACTTTAGCACCCAATGATTTGTGTTTGGTTAGTTCCATCAAAATCTCAGTAGCAGGAGTAATAGGATATGAACCCAAGAACAACTGACGACCAGAGTTTTCGGAAGCAGCTAATAATCCCCAAGCTGTAGCTATATTACCTGTAATGCTACGATATTTTCCTTTTTCAATATCTGCGGTAGCAATGTGTAATTGAGCAATTTGATACTCTTGTGCTTCTGCATAAAAGAATCCAGTTTTTAAAACCAATTTGTTGGCTTCAAATACTTGAGGTTTAGATTTAAACTTCTTCTCTAACAATTTTAAACTGATCTCTAAATCATAATCACAAAGATAGAGAACAATCCCTAATCCAAGTAAGTTACGAGTACGATCGACTGATTTAGCATCTAACCCTAAGTCTTTACACGATTCTTTAACCACAGAAGAGAAATCTGCAGTGATTAGTTTGTAACTGCTCAAACTTCCATCCAATAAAGGATTCGTTTTGTAGCCGGCTTTTTCAAGAATTTTTTCTTCAAAAAGTCCATTGTCAATAATAAGGGTAGCGCCCTTTTTTACACTGGAAAGATTTGCTGCTAATGAGGCTGGGTTCATACAGACTAAAATGTCGCATAAATCACCCGAAGTTTTTACTTTTGCACCTGCATTTACTTGAAATCCCGACACACCAGCAATGGTGTTGTGAGGTGGACGAATTTCTGCTGGATAATAAGGGAATGTTGCCACTTCATTTCCCGACAATGCGGAAGTGTCAGCAAAAAATGTTCCCACCAACTGCATTCCGTCACCGGAGTCTCCTGCAAATTTTACCACAACGCTTTCTCGCTCAACGTTTTCTTTCTTTTTGGTAGCCATAATATTGGTTATTTTTTTGATTTAATTTCTATTTCCAAAAACTTATTTTGTATTCCCAAAATTCGCCACAAAGGTAGTTTTTTTATTCTCTTAGAATACTTTTTTAACAAAAAAAATCAAACTTTTTCACGCTATTTTCACACAATTCATTTGGGTAAATATCAAGACGTATTGTCACCCCCTAACATCCTCTCAGAATCAATGCCTTAGAGGTTAAATCTAGACTTTCAACATTCTAAATTTATTACTTTTTCAATTCACAAATAACCAAAAGTTAATCCTCAATTAAAATTGTGTTTTTATTTCAAAATAAATGAAATTTAAAGAGGAGTGCCCGTGGATAAAAAAATTTAAGTACATATCTGTGGATTTATATTATCTTTGTATGAAATTCAATAAATTATGAAAACTAAAATTATACTACTTTTATTTATTACCTCATTTTTTTTACACACTTCTGCCCAAGACACCATCAAGGTAATGCAGTACAACTTAATGCAATATTGTGACTATTATGGCACTTGCACTGCCGCCAACAACGCTTTAGCCACAAAAGCTGCAAACCTGAAAAACATTGTAAACTACACAAAACCAGACATTATAACTGTAGAAGAAATTGGAACAAACATGACCTATGTGAACCATTTGCTAAACAATGCGCTAAATGTAGATGGAATTACCTATTGGAAAAACGGAGCTCTTACCAACGCTTCGGGGGGAAGTATCGGAAACATGATCTATTACGATTCTCGGAAATTTACGCTTAAAGAGAGTAGTTTTATCCAAACTTCCGTTCGGGATTTCAACATCTATCGACTTTTTTACAACACCCCCGATTTAGCAAATGGCGACACCGCTTTCTTTATCCCAATCATTGGTCACCTAAAAGCTGGAACTTCCGACTCCATCGCTCGCAACATACAAGTAGCCGCCCTGATGAGCCGATTAAACAGTTTAAATGTGGCAGACAATTATATTTTATGTGGCGATTTCAATATTTATACCAGCAACGAACCTTGTTACAAACAGCTCTTAAACCACTCAAATCCATTGATTCGTTTCTACGATCCTATCAATAAACCTGGAAACTGGAACAACAACTACAATTTTGCGAGCATTCACACCCAATCCACTCACACAAGTGGCGACTGTTTTGCGTCGGGAGGAATGGACGACCGATTTGATTTTATTTTAACCTCTTCCAATATCCTCAATGGATACGACAAAGTAAAAGCAATCACCTCTTCTTACAGAGCCATTGGACAAGATGGCAACCGATATAATGGCTCAATTATCAGTCCCACAAACAATTCCGTTCCCTCTTCAATCTCCACTTCGTTGTACAACATGTCCGACCATTTACCAATAATGATGGATTTTGAAATATTTTACCCTTCGTGTGGAACTGGAATCAATGATGTAATTAAAAGTGAAATTCAACTTACAGTAGTAAATCCCGTAGAAGAAAATTTGATTTTCAACTATCGTTTAAAAACCATCGAGCCCATTAATTTCTCCATCATCAACATAAACGGGCAAACGATGATGCACAAAACAATCCATCCTACTTCGGTGGAAGACAGCTACTCGGAACAAGTGTCAAACCTATCTCCTGGGATTTATCTGCTAAATTTACAAACTAAACAGGGTATGGCTATTTCTAAATTTATTAAGAAATAAGAACGATTGCACTTATTAAACAGTCTGAAGGTGTTTAGAGTTGAGATTTCTCATCACACTGCGTTTTCATTCGAAATGACACTTCTTTTTTGACACGACGAATATTTAGATGGGCTTGAGAAGGCGACAAAGCCACCCTCTCAAGCCCATCTAAATATTAAAGACTACCCAAAGATTTGTCATTCCGAACGCAGTGAGGAATCTCCTTGACAAACACATAATATGAAGCAAAAGGGTCTACCAGATTCAGATACGATAGCAATCCGTATAGAAAGTCTTAAGAAAAAAAGATGAATTCAGGATGACGATTAGAAAACTAATAATAAGGTGACAGAATGGTAGTAAAAAACCCAATTTCCAACTACCTAAAAAAGATAATTTCCAATTTCTGTTTTCCTAATACTTCAATGGCATGCTGTGCATCATTCTGTGATTTAAAAACCACAAAGCCTGACATTTTGTCTCCAACTTTGGCCACTGCAAAAGATCTATTTTCGATATTGTCAACCATGATTTCGAATTTTTCCTCTCCGGCATTATCCCAATTTGGAGTCCAATCTTGATTGAAATACGTTGCAATATTCAACAAGTCATTCACACACAGCCATTTATCTATTTGCTTTTGCGAAGTGCAATTGTTTCGATCTGCAAAAAGGGTGGTTTTGTTTGATTTTACTTTTCCAAACATATCAACATACCAAGCTGTCTTGTGGTAAAAAAGGGATTTCATTATCTCATCAAAAGCTATCATAATCTTAAAAATTTTGACACAAAGATACACTTTATCCTTATTAACAAATTAGACGAACCGCTATTAATCAAAATAAATTGGCAAAAAATGCGTAAGTTTGCACTAAATTTTGAGCTTTATACAATGATAACCGTATCTTCTTTATCTATACATTTTACTGGCAATGATCTTTTTAGCGATGTCTCTTTTGTGGTTGGCGACAACGACAGAATTGGACTTACAGGAAAGAATGGCGCTGGAAAATCAACGCTATTAAAAATATTAGCTGGATTTCAAGAACCCGAAAAAGGTTCTATAATTTTAACAGCGGGTCACCGATTGGGATATTTGCCCCAAGAACTAACGCCATCGAGTAAACGCACTGTTTGGGAAGAGACTCTTTCTGCCTTTGACGAAGTCCACCAACTGGAAGCTTCCATTGTAAAACTCACCAACGATCTTTCGGAACGAACAGATTATGAATCGGATGTTTATTTCAAAATGTCTTCGCAATTGAGCGAAAACACAGAGAGATTACACATGATTGGCGCGTCTAACATCAACTCCGAAACCGAAAAAATTCTTTTAGGATTGGGATTTGATCCAACCGATTTCACCCGCTCTATGACCGAATTTAGTAGTGGCTGGCAAATGAGGGTTGAATTGGCAAAAATCTTACTTCAAAAACCTGAAGTGATGCTTTTGGATGAGCCAACCAACCATTTGGACATCGAATCCATCCAATGGTTAGAAGATTTTTTATCCAATTACCAAGGAGCTGTGATTTTAGTTTCCCACGATAGAGCATTTTTGGATGCAGTAACCACTCGAACGATTGAAATTAGTTTGGGAAGTATTTTCGACTACCGCTGCTCCTACTCCGAATATGTGGTTCAGCGTATGGATAGAATCGAACACCAAATGTCGGCTCAAACCAACCAGCAACGGGACATTCTTGAAATGGAAAAGTTCATCGAACGGTTCCGTTACAAAGCATCTAAATCAAAGCAGGTGCAATCGAAAATCAAACTTTTAGATAAAATTGACCGCATAGAAATTGATGGATTGGACAACTCTTCCATCCATTTTCGCTTTCAACCGGCACCTCACTCCGGAAAAGTAGTGGTAGAATCGCAAAACATAGTCAAATCCTTCGACCAAAAACTGGTTCTTTCAGAACTGGATTTCACCTTGCTTAAAGGAGAGAAAGTTGCCTTTGTGGGAAAAAACGGAGAAGGAAAAACCACTTTCTCACGAATTATTGTCGGAGATTTAGCCGCCACCAAAGGATTTGTCACTTTGGGTCATCAGGTGGTAGTTGGTTACTATGCTCAAAACCAAGCAGCATTGCTGGACCCAAACAAAACCGTTTTCGAAACCATCGACGAAATTGCTGTGGGAGATATTCGCACTCGAATAAGAGCCATTTTAGGAAGCTTTTTATTCTCGGGTGAGGATATTGAGAAAAAAGTAAAAGTGCTTTCGGGAGGAGAAAAAGCTCGACTTGCATTGGCAAAACTTCTGCTTACTCCATACAATTTGCTAATTTTAGATGAGCCCACCAACCACTTAGATATGCAATCCAAAGATGTGCTCAAATCAGCACTTATTCAGTATGATGGCGCATTAATCATCGTTTCTCACGACCGTGATTTCTTACAAGGTCTGACCGAAAAAGTGGTAGAATTTAAACACCATCACATCAAAGAGCACATTGGAGATATCTATGATTTTATCGAAAATAGAAAAATAGAACACCTCACCGATCTCGATAAAGCTACTATAAACAATAAATCCACGTTAGAAATTGAAGCTTCTGAAAACAAACTTCAGTGGGAAAAGAAAAAAGGATTTGAGAGTCAGATTCGGAAAATAAAAAACCAAATCGCCCAAATAGAAGCTCAAATAAACGCTGAAGAAAATCGTCTGAAAGAACTTGACCAAATGTTGGCACAACCCGATAAATATCAGGAACAGATTGCCAATGGCGAGTTATACAAAACCTACGAGCAGACCAAAAGAGCCATCGAACACCGAATGGCCGAGTGGGAAATTGTTCAAGAACAGCTGATGGAGATGGAATAATGTGATCTTAAAATCGTTTTTTTTAATAATGGGTTGATGACAGTGAGGGAATTCACTGATCTTTGCAACTAAATAAACACAGTGTAGACGTGTTTATTTTAACGGTCATACTGAGCCTGTCGAAGTATTAAAGTGAGAGCTTTATGAAAGCACTTTTTGAAGCCCTTCGATAATCACGATAGCTATCGTGACAGGGTGACCAGAAAAGAAGAAAAAACCAGAAGTAGTCTTATGATTTTACAAATACAAAAAATCATTTTCATCCGAAGTTATTCTTTTTGTTTTTTACTTTTGCCTTGATGTCAGGCCTTGCGTGAGTAATTCCAGTAGCTGATTTCAAGTCCCGTTAGGGACGTAATGTCGGTAAAAAAAAGATCTAAAATTATAAGTAAGTGCCGTAGGTACGAAACCTAATAACTTAAAAAGGAAAACCACTTTACTTCGAAGTTCTACTTTTAAATACAAAAAACAATTTTACTTCGAA
>JBBRGJ010000116.1:0-10352 GCA_038240835.1 Bacteroidales bacterium
TTGTTCCTGGTTTAAAAACTGGGAATTTCCTTCATCCTCTACTTGGATGATGGAAGAAGCCTCGTACACATTTGGTGTATAACGAAGATATATCCATGAACCAGAAAGCACAATTCCGATTACGAGTATGCCCACATACCAATATCGTTTAATGATTTTTATCAGTAACAGTAAATCAAACTCATCGTTTATTTTTGATATTTTTTTACTCGCCATAGTGATTATTTAAAAAGTCCATAAATGAGCAATCCAGTGGTGACAATAGAGAGGTAAGGAGCTATTTCAGCCATTAAGCGCTGAGCGTATTTTGCCCGTGGTTCCACATAGATAATGTCGTTGGCCTGAAGAATTAGATTGGCTTTTTTAACGCCCTCAATGGTTGACAAATCTATTTTGTAGATTTGTGGGTTTTTCAAATCGCCTCTAATCAGTTTTACATTGTGTGCTTTTCCATCCGAAATACCTCCAGCCATTGCAAGTGCCTCGAACACGGTAGTGTTGGAGTTTTCTAACTTCACCACCTTTGCCGCTCCACCATCGCCACCGGGAAAAACGATAACACGGTTGTTGGTAACTTGCAATTGAACAAAGGGTTTGTTTAAATAACTGGTATATTGTTGTTCTAAAAAAACTTCGGCTTCTCGTAAGGTCATTCCGCTCAGCTTTACTCGCTGAACAATTGGCAACTTAACCATGCCATCAAATTCTACCCGATACGTTAGCCCAGTGCTTACGGTCTGTTGACCTGCTCCGCCAGAGGTAGACATTAGTTCAACCATTTTCTCCCCATTGTGGGTAAATATTTTAAACGATATTTCGTCGTTTGGTGCTATTGTGTATTGAGCTATTTGCGTTGAATCCGAAAAATCATCAAATTTAAAATCAGACGCTGTTCGTAACATCCTACTCGTGTTCAGCGACGAACAAGAGGACAAAATGATAACAACCCCAAATATTAAGCAAGTAATTATCTTTGAATATAACTTCATATCGGTGATATTTTGGAACTTTCTACTATTTAATTGCAAATTTAATACTTTTTAGTGAATTAGTCATGTTAAAAAAACATTGGTTAACAGCAATAATACCGAAAGCAATTTAAAATGAAGATAAAGACTTTGAAAAATTCTTTGATTTTCGACTTATCTGACAGTCATCTTGTCTCGATAATTATCAATACTCTCAAATAGTTCTAATTACAAAAATATATTCAACAAAAAAAAAGCGCCTAAACAAATAGGCGCTTTTTAAAAATATAAAGATCTGAAATACTAGTGTTTCATATCTTTTAGACAACCTTTGATTAACTCAAACGTTCTTTCGATATCATTATCCAATCCAACGGAGAAACGGATTAATCCTTCGGACATTCCCATTTCGCGTTGAGTCTCTTCTGGAACTTCCGAAGAGGTAGATTTTCCAGAGTTGCTAAACAATGTTTTGAAATAACCTAAACTAACAGCCAAATAACCTACGCCAGCATCTTGCATGCGTTGCATTAGGTCGTTTGAAGCATCCGCTTTTATCATATCGATGGAAATCATACCGCCAAAACCATATTGTGGTTCCATGATCGATTTGAAAATAGCATAATCCACGTGATCTTCTGACCCTGGATAGTTTGCTTTCAAATTAACTTCTTTGAAACGTTTAGCTAAATACGCTGCATTGTAGCTGTGTTGTTTCATTCGGATATGCAACGTGTGTAAGTTTTTAAGAATGCTTGACGAACGCAATGGATCAAGAACAGGTCCTAACAACATAGCTGTTCCATCGTTTACATTAGAAAGAGCATTTACAAAATCTGCAGAAGCACAAATAGCACCCCCTACACAATCATTTTTCCCATTGATAAACTTAGTAAGACTGTATACCACGATGTCTGCACCATGTTTGATTGGGCTGATAATCAATGGTGTAAAGGTGTTGTCAATCACTAATTGAGCATTTCCTGCATGTGCAATTTTTGCCAACTCAGGTAAATTTGCAATACGCAAAAGTGGATTTGACATCGCTTCTGTGTAAACCATTTTGGTGTTTGGACGCATAGCTGCTTGAACGGCTTTCAAATCACACGTATCTACAAAGGTTACCTCTATGTTGTATTTTGGCAACCAGTTTTTCATAAACGCAAAAGTACCTCCATAAATAGTTTGGCTTGAAACGATGTGATCTCCAGCGTGGCAAACTTGCAAAAGAGTGCAAGTAATTGCGCCCATTCCAGAACCAGTAACCCAAGCAGACTCGGTTCCTTCCATAGCAGCTAAAGCATCTGCTAGAAATTTGTTACTTGGATTCCAATGGCGTGAATAAAGGAAACATCCTTCTGTTTCGCCATGAAACGTGTCTAACATTGTATCCGCTTCCATAAATGTATAGGTTGCAGAATCGGTAATGGATGGATTAACTCCTCCAAATTCACCAAATTGTTTTAAATCTTGAATTTTAGTAGCAGAATCTAATTTCATAACTTTTCCCTCATTAATTGAACTTAATAATTTTAATTATGTTGCAAAAGTAGCTTTTTTTTAATTTGTTTGAGAATTCTTCATACTTTCGCTAAGTAATTAACACAAAAAAGGACTTTTTAGCATATATTTAATTTATCAATCATAAAACATCAATCAAAATGCATTACGATTTATTAGTAATTGGTAGCGGTCCGGGAGGATATGTGGCTGCAATTAGAGCATCACAACTTGGACTTAAAGTAGGCGTGGTAGAACGTGCCGAATTGGGTGGAATTTGCCTAAACTGGGGATGTATCCCCACTAAAGCGCTTTTGAAAAGTGCTCAAGTGTATAACTATATCAAACATGCCGAAGCGTATGGTGTGAAGATAGAGGGCTCTGCTGCTGCGGATATCGAAGCAATAGTAGCTCGCAGTAGAGGCGTTGCCGAAAACATGAGCAAAGGAATCCAATTCCTTTTCAAAAAATACAACGTAATACACCTCAACGGAACCGGAAAAATAAAACCCGGAAAAATTGTCGGGGTTACTGATGCCGATGGAAACGAATCAGAATATAGTGCATCGCACATTATTTTGGCTACCGGAACTCGCTCCAGAGTTTTGCCAACCTTGCCTCAAGATGGAAAAAAAATCATTGGTTACCGCCAAGCGCTTACGTTGCAAAAACAACCTGCGTCGATGGTCGTAGTTGGTTCTGGAGCCATTGGTTCTGAGTTTGCCTATTTTTACAACTCTATTGGAACCAAAGTTACCTTGGTGGAATATTTTCCAGCCATCGTACCCAACGAAGATGAGGACACTTCAAAACAACTGGAACGTTCGTTCAAAAAACAAGGAATGAAAGTCATCACAGGCGCCAATGTTGAATCGGTAGATACTTCGGGTGATTTGTGCAAAGTGACCATTCAAACCAAAAGAGGAGTGGAAGTGGTAGAAGCCGAAATAGTTCTCTCTGCTGTGGGTGTTACCACCAACATTGAAAATATTGGATTAGAAGAGACTGGAGTAATATTCGAAAACGGGAAAGTAACTGTGGATGAATACTACAGAACCAACATCGAGGGAGTTTATGCCATCGGTGATATTGTAAAAGGACCTGCTTTGGCACACGTTGCATCGCACGAAGCTCTTATTTGTGTGGAAAAACTTGCTGGACATCATCCAACATTGCTCAATTACAACAACATTCCTGGATGTACTTATACTTCGCCCGAAGTTGCTTCGGTGGGAATGACAGAAAAGCAAGCTCGCGAAGCTGGGCATGAAATTTTAGTCGGAAAATTTCCATTTACTGCCTCTGGAAAAGCAGCTGCTGGTGGAAATAAAGATGGTTTTATTAAAGTTATTTTTGATGCTAAATATGGCGAATGGTTAGGTTGCCACATGGTGGGCGACAATGTAACCGAAATGATTGCCGAAGTAGTCGTAGCGCGTAATTTAGAAACTACAGGAAGAGAAATCATCGATTCCATTCATCCACATCCAACGATGTCTGAAGCATTGATGGAAGCAGTGGCTTTGGCGTATGATGAGTGTGTTCATTTGTAAGTCATAATAAAAAAATGAAGATAGAGAGAGGCACAATAACAGTGTCTCTCTTCATTTGAGTTCTTCAACAAATTAACGACTATGAAAAAACAAAATATTATTATCCTATCAATATTTACAGCTTCGATTATATATTTGGTGCTTCGTTCAATCTTTGTTCCTCTGGTTCACGACGAAGCTGCTACGTTTTTTCATTACATAATTAAAGGAGAATTCTCCCCATGGACTTCCCTTCAAGATGCGAACAATCATGTGTTTAATTCATTTTTAGAAATTGGCTCCTATCGGTTGTTCGGAATGGACCCTTGTGCTTTACGTTTGCCAAATGTGCTTTCATTTTTTCTGTTTCTTTGGGCACTTTACAAGGTATCTCTTTATATCAAAAACAAAATTCTAAGCATCGGATTCATCGTAATACTCATTGCTACGCAAGGATTTTTTGAGTTTTTTGCTCTCGGACGTGGTTACGGAATTTCGATGGCCTTTTTTCTTACCTCGATTTGGATGGTTATCGAATTTGCAAAATCTAAAAAAAATCTGCACTTTTTTCTCTTTGTGGTGGCAATTTCTTTCGCAGTATTTGCCAACTTAACACTTATAATAAGTGCGCTTACTCTTTTTGGATACGCAGGCATTGTATTTCTCTCCTCATCCGAAAAAAGGAGCCTTCGCTCTAAATTATCCATTTACGGCTCGTCTCTCCTCTTCCTAATCATCATAAGCGTGTTTGCCAAACTTGCTTTCCACTTTCAAGACACAGGTAAATTGTACTATGGATCGAATAATGGCTTTTATCAAACTTCGCTTCAAACACTATATCAGTTTTTATTTCCACATTGGTATTCTGCCATTTTTATTGTGAGCGCTATTGTGTTTGCAGTTGCATTAATTGGTTATTTTATCTACCTTTTTAAAGAGAAAATCAATACGATATTTCTATCACCACAGACTCTGTTTTTCGTTCTATTAATTGGCAACATTGCAGGTCCTGTTTTTTTAAGCAAGTTCTTAGGTGTTCATTTTGGAGAAGACAGAACGGTAATGTATTTATACCCCATTATTACTGGATTTATCTTCTTTAGCCTTAATTCTTTTCAGAATACTCGATTAAAACCAATTATTTACAGTGCTTTATTGCTGTTAATTATACCAATACATTTTATAGCGAATCTTAATATTTCTTACTCGTCACTTTGGAAAAATGAAAATATAAAAGAGGATGTGTTTAACATTGTGTGGAATGATGTAAAAAAATCTAATAGAATTCCCACCGTTTCGGGCAATCATATTTTCAAACTTGTTTGGCTCTATTACAACATCAAACATGGAGAACCTATCCTACAGATAAATCACGATTCATACCCAAATACATCCGAAGATTATGTCTTGGCCATCAAAGAAGATGCACCTATGTTTGCAAAAGATTACACTCTTTTGGATGTAAACAACAACAGTGGAATTCATCTCTTTAGGCGCAACAAGTTTTTGGAAACAACTCCACTTTTAACTCTCACAGACCAATCCCCAAAAGAGATCAGCAATCAAGAATATTTTCCGCTGATTGAAGATTCGACTATTTTAAACACCTATGCTTCGATAAAAGTTAGAACAAAATTTGATTTGCAATCCAACAAATCTCCCTCCGGAAATATATTGGTTGTAACCACCATCGACACTACTGGCAGCACTCTCAAATACATCTATTTGGACTTGGGTTGGATGGGAAAAAATCAAAAAGTAAAGCAGACGTACGATTTTCGTTTTTCACTCGTAACAAACGAACCTTCCGCCCACACGTTCAAAGTATATATTTGGAATCCTCGAAAAAACGAGATAAAAGTAACCAACTCCCTCCTCGAAATTGAAGCGATTAAAGAGTAGACAAAGTGTATTGGGTTTTCATCCCTTGCGCTTTAGGCTTTAATTTTATTATATTTGTAAAAAGAAATCTGAAGTCCCTAAGTGGGTAATAAATTAGTCATCCTTAATTATAAAAAAAGATGAAAATTCTCTTAACAGGAGCAAATGGATACATTGGAAAACGACTTTTGCCAATTCTTATAGAAAGAGGTCATGACGTTATTTGTTGCGTGCGCGATGCTAAAAGAATAAGCTTTCCCAAATCAGTAGCTGATAGAATTGAAATTATTGAAGCTGATTTTCTGGATGAACAGACATTGCACTCTATCCCACAAGAAATAGACGTGGCTTACTATCTTATCCATTCGATGTCGTCGTCCAGGTCTTTTAAACATTTGGAAGAGATATGTGCCTCTAATTTCAAGAAAAAAATCAGCAAAACCAATGTAAAACAAGTTATTTATCTCAGTGGCATTGTAAATGAAACCGATTTATCAGAGCATCTAAGTTCCAGAAAAATGGTTGAATTAGAACTAAAAAGCGAATCATACAGCCTGACGACTTTGCGTGCTGGAATTATTGTAGGTTCAGGAAGTGCTTCGTTTGAAATAATGAGGGATTTAGTTGAAAAACTTCCTGTGATGATCGCCCCAAAATGGTTGAATACAAAATGTCAACCGATTGGAATTTGGGATGTTATTAATATTCTGGAATTGTGTTTATCCAACGAAAAAACCTTCAATAAAGATTTTGATATTGGAGGACCTGATATTCTTACGTATAAACAAATGTTGCTTGGTTTCGCAAAAGTTAGAGGTTTGCGAAGGTCTATTTTTGTCGTCCCTGTGATGACCCCCAAACTGTCGTCGTACTGGTTGTTTTTTATCACCTCCACAAGCTATATGTTAGCCTCTGCCTTGGTTGACAGCATGAAAATTGAAGTGGTTTGTCGTAACTCAGAAATCAACCAACTTCTCGACATAGAGCCGATTTCTTATCAACAAGCAGTGGAAAAAACATTAGCAGTTATTGACGATAATCAAATTATTTCGAGCTGGAAAGACTCTTTTTCAAGCAGTAATATCTCCTTTAAAATTTCCGATTTTATTACTGTTCCAACATATGGATGTTTTAAAGATATCCGAACAGTAAACATCACTGATCGGGAAAAGTGCGTACAAAATATCTGGCAAATTGGAGGAGATAATGGATGGTATTTTGCAAATTGGTTATGGAAAATAAGAGGTTTTATGGATCAACTAATTGGAGGAGTTGGACTAAGAAGAGGTCGGACAAATCCAAACTTCATAGATGTAGGGGATGCCATTGATTTTTGGAGAGTGCTTTATGCCGATAAATCCGAAGGTCGTTTATTGTTATTTGCCGAAATGAAAGTCCCCGGCGAAGCATGGCTAGAGTTTTCTATTAAAAACAACAAACTGCACCAAATAGCGACCTTCCGACCCAAGGGAGCTTCTGGCATCTTATATTGGTATCTTATATACCCTTTACATTACATCATTTTTAAAGGAATGGCAAAGAAAATTGGCAAATGAAAAATGAAAAAAAAATGACTCCACCTCTCCTATTTTTGACAATTGAAAACAATTATCCTAGATGATCGGAACAGATTAAGTGATATTGCTTCCATAAAATGCTGCGTATGTATCTTGTCCAAGCCCACAGGTCTTTCAGTTCCGCCTAAAAAGCCTAATCTAATATGACCTGTCCTTGTTTACGAGATTAATCTTCATTGCTCTCTTCTCTTTTTTTTCCTCTTTTTTCTGTATCATCCTTCTCTAATTTTCCCTCTAATACCAGCACGATTTCCCCTTTTATGTTTTGTGTTTGATAAAACTTAAGGAGATTTTCTAACGTGTCTCGCTGATAGGTTTCGTATATTTTTGATATTTCTCTCACCACACAACCTCTGCGGTCGGGACCAAAAAACTCCATCGCTTGTTCTAAGGTTTTCACCAATCGGTGTGGCGATTCGTAAAAAGCGATGGTATATTCTACTTGCGAAAGTTCTCTAAAAGCGGTTTGTCTGCCTTTTTTGTGAGGCAAAAAACCATAGAACAAAAACTTATCACAAGGCAACCCCGAGGCCACCAAAGCGGGGATTAACGCCGAAGGACCAGGCAAACATTCCACTTCAATTCCACGTTTGATGCACTCTCTGATAATCAAAAATCCAGGATCTGAGATTCCCGGAGTGCCTGCATCGGAAGTTAATCCAACGATGTTTGCATTTTCAATTTTCTCCATAAAACGCTCCAAACCCTTGTGCTCATTGTTCAAATGATATGCGGTCATCGGTTTGCTGATGTTCAGATGTCGAAGCAAATTGCCCGTGGTTCGAGTATCTTCGCACAGTATAAAATCCACTTCGGTGAGCATGCGCACAGCTCGTAGGGTAATATCTTCTAAATTTCCAATGGGAGTAGGAATTACAATTAATTTTGCCATTTTATCGATAGGTGTTTACAAAGTTTGTAAGTAAATTAAACATGGAAACATATCCTTTGAGTCCCAAATTCGCATTGTTGTCTTCGGGGTGATGATATGGTCCCGATTTTCCCATGCCATAAATAAAAACGGCAGGAACTCCAGCTTTGTGAAAAAAGTGATGATCACTGTTGGCAGCCTCACCCCTGATCACAATTTTTGGAAGATAATTATACTGTTTGTTCAGCGTATCCAATTGCTGAAATATATTCTTATTTGCCTCACCGTTTACCACCGCAATGCCGTTTTCGCCAGTGCCAACCATGTCTAAGTTTATCACCGCCTTAATCTTGGTCAATGGAAACTGTGGGTTTTCGGTGTAAAATTTTGAACCCAAAAGTCCAGCCTCTTCGCCTGTAAAAGCGATGAAAGCGATGGAGTAATAAGGACGGTTTTCGGGCAAACTGTAATAGTGAGCCAAATCGAGCATGGTGGCTACTCCGCTAGCGTTGTCGTTAGCACCCGGGAAATAAGTAGATTCACCAAAAAGTCCTAAATGATCGTAATGCCCGCCAAAAACCAAAAAAGTATCTGCTTGGGCGGTTCCTTCGATGTAAAAAACAACATTGTTGGACGTGTATTTAGGAGTAAACGTTTGATCAATCGTAGCTGATATCTGTTTTGGATTCTTGTTGAAACTACTTTTCAACACCTTTATCACAGTATTATTGATGGGAGTTTTAGCCCACATTCCTTGTGCATCGGCTTTGTCTTTGACCAAAATAACACCCTTACAAGGAATCACCTCTTGGTAAGGAATTGAATTTACAATCTCCATCACCGTTTTGTATTTGCCAGATTTTCTCTTCTTCTCAGGAATTGTGGTAACATCGATCAGGATAAACTTATTGTAAAAATCGTTCTTTCTGATTAGTTTTTTTAATTTATCCACCGATTTTAGATGATTGACAGAAACCTCCACAACGTCGAAAAGACCTTCGCATCCTTTAGAAGAAGGAGCTATTTTATAATCGTAAAAAGGTTTTAGCAAAGAATCGTCAAACTTCACTTCCATCCGTTTAGGAAATGTGTTTATAGGAAAGGGAACTGGTTGCAAAGAGCCTTGACTAAACGCTTTTGCGTTGGTTTTTTTAAACTCATTTTGGATAAATAGAGCTACTTTTTTATCGCCCTCGTTCACATATCCTCTGCCATAATAACCCGCAGAACTTAATGTATCGATCATAGAACGTACGTATATTGTATCTTGGGCTGATACTTTTACAAAGAGGAAAATCAGAAGAATAAGCGTGAGTCTTTTCATAAGTATAACTGTATTTTTAAAAACAAATAATGTCCATTATTAAACTGTGTTAGTGCAAAAGTAATAAATCTATTGATTCGATGTCCGTTAAAAATTGGCAAAATGATGGTTTTATGAAGTTGAAAGATGAAAAGAAGTGGATGAATCGAAGATGGTTTTCGAAAGCTTTCATTACTTAACATATTTTAAAAAACGTTTTTTTTTCTAAAAACTTATTTATACATTTGCTCCGAAATAAATAATAAGCCCATCAAATTACTATGATTTATACAATCTCACCAGTTTCAATAAATTTCATACAAAAAAAGCCGGAAGGGCTTGCTCCCCAACCGACTCTCTTTCTACACACTAAATTAGTATACACCAAATTAGATTTTGCAAAGATATAAATTTTTTGGTATAGGCGCTTAGAGCGCACTCTGAAAACCCCTTTATTATTGACTATTTAATATTTTGCACCATCTTTTTGAGGGTTACATTGAATATTGTCCCCATATATCCCCTCCGGTTGTATCTAAAATGAAATTCATCAAGATAACCCTGTAAGTGTTTTTTACTACAATGGTGGTGTATTCCCCTTAGCCATCCTTGTATGTTCATTATATGCAGATGAAGCTCTTTGAAATTTGAACCTTTTTTTGAAGGTGCTTGCGTAAGGAAAGGATAATCCTTTTTTAATGGCAAATAACCTCTCCATTT
>JBBRGJ010000117.1:0-10345 GCA_038240835.1 Bacteroidales bacterium
TTGTTGTATCTTTGTTGCGCAGCATATTGTTTTGTTTTAGTTTTGCGACACAAAGTTACTAAATATCAGTGACTTATCAAAATAAATATGCTGCTTTTTTAATGAAAATCAAATAGTTAACTCACTTGCGAAAGTTGAGTAGAAATTTTATGCGTTTTCTATTCCCATTGTTGAAATAAATGTCTGCATTGCAAACTTTATCTTCAATTTTTGAGCTAAAAACAAAGGTGATAAAATTGGATGCTTGTTTCGAAATAATTGATTTTGGAAATATGAGATTGGTCAATTTAGAGGAGACTACCACCGAGTCCAACTGAATGTCTTTTTCTCCAATATTCTGAATTTGAACTGTAATTTGTCTGGACTCTGTTTTGCTGATTTTGTCAATTTTTATCTCCGAAGCAGCAATTGCCAAATTTGGCGTTGAGTCTATTTTTGTATTTTTCTCAGATTCGTACATCACAATTTGGATTCTTCTCTCCAAGGCAGCCGCTTTGCTATACACCGAGTTTCGAATGTCATTTGGATTATCACTCACAAGCGAGTTGGCTTGCGTCTTCCCAATAGGAGCATCATAAAGTTCCAATTTGGCTCCCTTAGCTGTATTGTTGTTTAAATAGGGCTTAAAAATTCCATTACGGTATTCTGAAATGTAGTTTTTTAGACTGGAAATTCGGCGCATGGCAAGTTTCATGTTGTACTCTGCCGTGTGCAGTGGACTGGTGTAGCCTTTTATCGTTATTTTTGCGCTGTTGCCATGTTCTAAATCTATTAGCAACCAATTGGCAAAAAGCTCTAAATCGGAAAATCCTTTTTTTACAAAATCGTTAAAGAAATCATCGATATCTTTTCTCGCTTTGTCTGCCTCTTCGTCTTGCAATCCTTTTGCATACTCGTCGCTGTAAATATCTTTCAGCGCAAAATAGTTGGCCAGTGTTGTCCGATAATTTTTGTCGGTGGTTGTTTTGGATGTGGCCGGATCGGGTTCGTCGTTGTGGAAATAAAGAGTAAGTGGCAATATGTCTTTTATTCGTTGCACAATGTTAGTAGTGTCCAAAAACAGTGTGTCTTGTTTAAAAGTAAGCAGTGGCCTATTTTTGTCCCATTCGTAGTAAAAAATATCATTGCAACAGGTTTCGTCTTTGATAAAAAAAGAGCCTACGCGATTGGAGGTTAAGTAACCATCGTTGTCTATTTCGTTTACCGTAAAATAAATATCGTTGGCGGTAGAATTTATTGGAACTCCCATGTTTTTTGGTTGTTCCCATTGATTGAGTCCTCCTTTGGTGGAAAAAATGTCAAATCCTCCAATTCCGTAATGTGTATTTGAGCTAAAATAGAGCGTACTGTCTTCGGAGTGATAAAAAGGGGTGATTTCATCACCAAAGGTGTTGATATTGCTTCCTAAATTTACGGGATCGGAATATTTCCCTTGATTAACCATGGAGTACCAAATGTCTAATCCACCAAATCCATTCGGACGGTTGGATGAAAAATAGAGGATGTCAAATTCATCACCACTTACATAATTGGGTTGTGTATTGGTGTAGCCGGGCAAGTTTATCTTTCGTGATAATCGAACGGGTTTTCCCCACTTTCCTTTATTCTGCTCACTGATCCATATTTCACACTTTAACTTATTAATGTTGTTTTCGCATCTCGAAAAGAATAGTTTGGTCTTGTCTGCATTAAAAGCAATGTTTGCATTGTTGCTTTTGGCGTTATTGATGATATTGATAAACTCTTTTGAAATAGACAAACCAGCAATTGACATCTTGGCTCGGTAAATTTTAGACACAAAAACTCCTGGCAGAATAGATCCCTCTTCTTCGTTTACAATCCGCCTGAGCGATGAGAAATAGATTGCTGTGTCGGAGAGTTGGATGGCACCAAACTCTGAATAGGGCGTGTTGATGTTGGCTCCTAAATGCTCGATGGTGACTGGAAGGGTGTCGTTGACAATCCATTTTGCTTTTTCACAAGATTTTATCTCATTTTTAGCAGATTCAATGTTTTGCAAATTGGGGTCTATGGACAAATATCTATTTAAATAACCGATGGAATTGTCGTAGTTTCCACTCTGCTTTTCCATGATTGCATGCCAATAATACGACTCAGGGAACTTTTTCAAGGTATCGTGATTGATTACATACAAGTACCAATGGGATGCTTCTTTGTATGCATTGTAAAGTCGCAACGACTCCGCATACTTATATGAGATCTCTAGGGGAGGAGTTTTGGTGTCGTTTAATAATCGGGCATAAGCATTGGCAGAAGAGTAATAATCTCCTAAGGCAAAATATTGCTCTGCCTCTTCAGTTATCTGCTGATCGGAGTTTTGACTATAACCCAACGAGGAATAAGCAATAAGAAATATGGTTAGGTATTTTATCAATTTCATTTTAGTTGTGTTAGAATATTGGACATGGAACCTCTTTTATTTTGCGCAACGAATTCTTTTGGAAAATATAGTTAAACGATATTTCCCATCCTCCTTGATATCTGCTTGCATTGTGCAGCTTTGAAGTATTTATATCATAGCTCACTCCAAAATGATATCGTCTGTACTCGCCACCAAACATTACGTATGCAGCATCGCCTAATCGATAGTATATTCCAGCATTTAATGTGACGTATGAATCTCTATTTTTGTCGATGATATATCTTGTCTGAGTCCCAACGATGATTTCTTTGTAAGTTCCTTGAAACGAAGCCATCAACATTGGAAATAGATCTAATTCATTGTTCGCTTTTTGTTGGGTGGTGAATGTGATCATTGTTTTTACATCCATTCTGCTATCAACACCATTAAAAAGTGCTTGTTTGGGTTGGTTTAAATGCAAAATACTTACACCTACTTGGTAGGATTTTCGTTGCTTTGGTGTAAATATCCATGCTCCACCTATGCCGATGTCGCCAAATAGAAAGTTGTTGTTGGTAAACTGCTCACTATTGCCAATATTGGGGTCGTATCTGCCATTGGAAAACTGTTCGTCAAAATAGAGTTCAGAGTAGGTGATGTTTCGTTGTGCTCCTCCCAATTGAATTCCACCGCTGATGAAGTTGTTGTTTCTTCGGTTGAGAGATTTTATATACGAAAAGGAGAGGTTTAATTGTGTCGTTCCAAAGTATGAATCACCAGCAACATCTCTGTATGCAGTTACGCCCATCCCAAATAAATCTTGCTTGTAAGGTCTTTTCTTAATTGGAAAATCATACGAGGCAAGTGTAGTAGTATAGGGCTTAGTCACTACATTCCACTGTATCCGCTGGTTGATGGTGGCTCTTCCATTTCCATCAAAAAAACCCGCCAATGCTGGATTCTGATTGTGCGTAGTGGTCCAGAACTGCGAAAAATGAATGTCTTGCGACTTCACCCATGCAGGCAGACCCATGAATTGGAGTAAAAATAATATGTAAATAATTCGTTTCAATATTATCTTATTAATGTGATATTCCCTTTGTGAATGTACTTTTCTTTTGAGAGACAAGTTGCATCTATATAATATACATATACTGCTGGATCGCACTTTCGCCCTTTGTATGTGCCGTCCCAACCTTTGTTGATGTCTGTTGTTTCAAATACTTTTTCGCCCCAGCGGTCGTAAATTGCAAAATAAACCGAAGTGAGAATGCTGCTGCGGACGTACATGATGTCGTTTTTTTGATCGATGTTCGGTGTAAATGCGTTCGGAACGTATATGTAGGGTTCGTCGCAAATAACGTCCTTGACGAAAACCAATACGGTGTCGGATTTTTCACATCCATACATATCAAGAACATGTACTACATATTCAGTGGTTTGATTCGGTGTTGCCACCGGATTGTGAATGTTTCTGTTTGATAATGAATTGGAAGGGGCCCACGAATAGATGAATCCTGGAATCACTGTGGAGTTTAATTGTGATGTTTGCGAAACATAAATGGTGTCCGGATTTGCCCACGCACTAATGGCGGTGGAAAAATAAGAGGTGTCGGCGACGAGAAAACTGATAACTATCGAACAAAGATTACTGTCGATGATGGTCACTGTGTGATTTCCAAAACAGAGTTGAGTTGCCTGAGTGGTGTGCTGGCCGTTGTCCCAATTTATTTGATATGGTGGTGTTCCTCCCGAAATGGTGATTTGAGCGGTTGCATTACACACACTTTCGCAGGGGACTTTTGTGGTGGTTACTGTTGCCATCAGTTCGTCGGGTTGAGTGAGGACAAAAACCGTGTCGTAGGTGCAACCGTGTGCATCGGTAATGGTGAGTGTATAGTTATTGCTACACAAGTTTGTGGCAATAGAATCAGTGGATGGACTCAACGACCATTGATATTGATACGGTGGTGTTCCTCCGACAACGGTGACGGATATGCTGCCGTTGCATTCTCCGAGACAGTTGGGAGTGATGATCGTTGCATTCGAAATGGCTAATAGATTGGGTTGAGTGATCTCTGCAAAAACATTGCGGATGCATCCGTTGGCTTCTGTAACAGTGGCGCTGTAAATTCCGCTACACAAATTTAATAATGTATCATAATGTGAGCCCGAAGCCCAAGTGTATGTGTATGGAATTGCTCCATTATTAGCTATAATTGAGGCTTGTCCATTGCATTCGGAAAAACATCTGACCATTTGCAAAGAACAAAATGCGTCAAATATTGAGGTGTCCGAAATTTGTATAATGCCAGTTTTTACACATTGGTTTAAATCGGTGACGGTGATAGTGTAGTTTCCTGCACATACGCTTGAAATCGAATCGTTGGTGGAACCATTTACCCATGCATATTGGTAAGGAATTGTCCCACCTGTAGCGACAATACGAGCCATTCCCGAACAAATTCCATCGCAAACGACATGTGCTGTGTCCGGAAATGAGAGGATTATTGAATCGGGTTGTATTAGAGTGTGGTTTATAATGAGTTTGCATCCATTGTGGTCGGTGATTGTGTTTGTGTAATTGCCCAAGCATAAATTGTTGGCGGTATTGCTTGTAAGTGCTGGATTATGGCTCCAATTGTAGGTGTAAGGAGTATCGCCGCCTGAAGGTTGAAGTGCAATTTTTCCGTTGCAATCTCCGTAACATTTAACGCCTGTTACTGCTACTTGTGCGCCAATAGTGATGGTATTTACTCTCACATTTACCGTGTCTTTACATCCTTGACTATTGGTGCCAGTGACAATAAAAATAGTGGTATCGGTGGGAGCAACAACTACGGTGGCACTACTTCCTCCTGATATAATTGGAGCAATGGGTGTCCATTGGTAATTCACCGGAGATGAGGGAATTAGATTTGTTGCGGTGAGTGATATCGTGTCTCCCTTACAAATAGTGAATGGCGTTGTGGCTGCAATATCTGCAAAAGACATGGTGACTTTTATGGAATCTATTTTTTCACAATAATTGTTTTGTGCTTTTACATAAAAAGTAGTGGTTGCATTGATGACTGGGCGATAGTTTGGATTGCTAACGTTGGAGTTTAAAATAGGACTAAACGTTGGACTTGTAGACCAATAAAAAGACGTGGCTCCACCGGATGTAATTGGACTCAGATTGGCTGTATCTCCCCTGCAAACGGTGATGTCGCTGCCAGCATCTATTTGAATGTTGAATACGTTTACTTTTTGAGTAATGGTGTCTGTACATACGCCATCACTAATTCTCAATAGATACGTGGTGGTGGTGGTAGGAGATGCAATTGGATTAGAAATATTGATATTGCTCAGATTTGTTGGAGGTTGCCAATTGTAAGTAATTGCGCTGCTGCCTGAGGGGGCAATGCCAATTTGGACAAAATCTCCAAAACATAAGTTTTTATCGGGCAAAGTGTCTCTGGAGTTTGAAAGTACTGTGATTGTTTTGATCATCGTATCGGCGATGTTGCAACTGGATGGGTTGCTTACAATGAGTCGAATATCATACTGTCCCGATTGGGTGTATGTATGAGTTGGATTTTGCGCGGTAGAGTATGTTCCATCGCCAAAACTCCAGTTCCAAACGGTAATGCCCACCGTGGCCGAGGAGGAGTTGTTGATAAAGCTGATGTTGATCGGAGCACAAACAATGGCTGGAATATCAAAATCAGCGATTAATGCAGGAATATCGAAATCAAATTTTATAGCGCCCAAATTGCAATTAAAACTATTGTTTGTTTCCGACCAAGCTCCTGGTGTAGTGGGAAAAGAATCGTGATTTCCACAACCAGCGCAGACTGCTTGATATATTTTACCTTTTTTATCAAAACGACTGGTTCCTCCATCTACATGGTCGTGAGACATTGAATCTCCAAAAAATGTAGCGTACACTAATGCCGAGGCATCATCTTTTACTACTATAAAATAGTAGTCATTATTATCTGTAGATGTTTGAAGTGCGTTAGGAGTAATGGGAAGTCCTAAGGTTCCTCCAAATCCATTTAATGCCGGACCGCCCCAACCGGACATGTAAATATTGTTGCAATAATCGACCAGCAGTGCAGTAGGAGAGATATCTGGACCGCCATTTCCTGTGCCAAAAGTGGTGGACCAAACCACGGACTGAAGATTTCTAGATAATTTGGTTAAAAACTGTCCTCCGTTGGGCATATTCCAAAGTGCATTTTGAATCAACGTATTGCCTGTGGCAGAAGTTTGTCCAAATAAAAAGACATTAGACAATCGATCTGTTTTGGTTAAATAGACTTGGTCGTAAGCATCGGATCCAAAATAACTAGATGCTAATAGTGAGGTGCCATTTTCGTTGATTAATGAGATAAATCCATCCGAAACACCGCCTATGTATGTGGGATTTATTACTCCCGGTGTGGTTGGAAAATTAAGAGAACTGGTTCCCCCGGCGACATAGATGTTGTTTTCTCGGTCTATCTGAATGCTATAACAGGCATCACTTTTTGATCCGCCAAGGTAGGAAGCCCAAATTAAATTGGTTAGATTATGATTCATTTTGATAATACATCCATCTTGTCTGCCACCCCCATAGGTGGGCTGAAAGGCTGTGCCGCTGACAGGTAAATCCAACGATCGAGTGCTACTTACAACATAAACGTTGCTATTTGCATCAATCATGATTTCTCCCCGAACATCATCGGCGTAATTTTTTTTGAGCGTATCCACACTGTTTAGTCCATCGATTCCACTTCCGCCGTAATATGTTGATCCTAAAAGTTGTGAGCCATCAGCAGAGAATTTTGACAATACGATGTCGGAACCGTTCGGATATTGAAGAATGTATGTCAGTGTGTAAGCGGTTCCTCCATTAAAACTATTGTCGTAACAGCCCACGGTAGTGGGGAAGTTTGTGGAACCAGATGTGCCTAATACATACAACTCGTTGTTGCTATTTGTCATCAAACTATTTGGGACTTCTGTGCCGCTTCCACCTAAGTACGTCGAGAAAATAAGTGCATTGCCTACTGGGTTGAATTTAGTGATGGAAATATCACAACTCCCTAATCCATAGGTGATTTGAAAGGCGCCAGTGGTGACAGGATATCCAACTCCAAAAACACTGCCTCCAGCATACAGCGCCCCATCTTTATCATACGTGGCCGTATATCCCCAATTATCTGCGGTGGAGCCCGAATAGGTTGCAAATACTAACGTTGGATCGATGATTAACGGTAAATCGTGATTGTAGTTTCCAAGTTTGTAGCCAACTTTGTTTTTGACGATTTCGAACTCGCAAGTAACAGCTACCTCTTTGTCGTTGATGATTTGATATGCGTAAGGTTTAAGTTCAACTAAATCGGTGAAACTTGTTTTTAGAATTAAATTTCCTTTGGATATAGACAATCCTTCGGCTCCGTTGTACCCGATTTTTATTTGAGTTGCATCTACATTTGGAGAGACAATGAAATCATATTTAAAGGAATGGTCTTTTGAGTAAACTTTTAAATCGATGCCGGGGTAAAGTTGGTTGTATGTGATTGCATGATACGATTTTACATGAGACGCCCAAGCCGAAGGATTGTTTCCTAAAAAATAATTGTCGTAATCGGCGTATTCGCCCTCTTCGGTAAATGTACATTTTGGATTGCAATTGAGAAACTGCATTTGAATGGAATGTGCTTTAACGGTTGGATCGATAGGAGGGGAAGAGGGCGGAAGAAAGCTGCTGGAATTTTTAAATCGGACCAATCGATTGATTGCTGTTCTGTCTTCTATTACGATGGTTATTTTGTCCTGTTCCAGAAAAAAAGCACCACTTCTTATCTGCGATTTATACTTAATTCCAGATTCCCATTGACCATTATTTTGAGTAAAACGCCACGTGGAAGCACCCTCAAGTGTATCTTTTTTATGGGCAAATAATGCAACCGGAAAGATAAATAATAAAAAAGTTAGTTTTATTATGTTTTTCATTACGAGTGTTCTTTTAAAAAAAAAATCCAGCCTTCAAAGCAATTCAGTTCCCAAATATACACTTTTTTTTATATAAATGGTCTATTAAGTGCATTTTTTATCACAAATTATTGAATTTTTTAGCATTGAATGGTGGAAGTTCATGGATTAAGTTGCCACGAATGCACGAATGAATGAATAACAGGCCACGAATGAACGAATGAAATTTTGGAATGATTGTTTGTCGCTGATTTGCCGGTCTTTTTTTTAACCACGAATTAACACGAATTTCTAGATTATCGGAAGTTGATAAATCAACTGATTATCACGAACCGAAGCTCGGCGAAGCCAATTTGTTTGTCGCTTTTATTCCTGTCAAGAATTTTGGCATAAAAACCGTTTGCTTCGCAACAATTTTTCCGCCAAAATCTTTATTCTCTTTTGGTATTTAGGGATCGGGCGTTGCCCGACCCTAGATTAAGCTGGGCCTTCAGCCCGCAACAAAAGAGCCTTCAGACTGGCACAAACGACAAATGATACGAAAATTCGAGAAAATTGGGCTGATGTAATCAGACCAGCGACAAAGGTTACTCAAATTCGTGGAAATTCGTGTAATTCGTGGTAAAATTGCCTTTTAGCCACGCTTGCGCATTGTCGCATACGCGTGTCATTCCGTTACCCCATCACACCTTCTTCCTCGCTTCACGGTCACTCAATCAATATTCTCCCATCGTTACTTTTTCAAGACTCTTGATCTTTTTTCTTGCAGATTTAAGTTAAAATATGAAATATTTTTACCCAATATTTGTGTTTGTGATAAAAAAAGTTGTAGTTTTGGGTTCAAAAATTATAGTATAGTATTAATATGAAGTACACACCAATTTCCTCCGATTTTTATATTCAAAATCGACAAAGACTTACCTCTAGGTTGAAGAATGGCGCTACCGCTTTTTTTGTTTCCAATGATGAGATGCCTAGGAGTGGAGATCAGAATTTCCCATTTCGCCAAAATCCAAATTTTCTTTACCTAACCGGAATTGATCAAGAAGAGAGTATCTTGTGTTTATGCCCTAATCATCCGATAGAGCGGATGCGCGAAATTCTATTTGTGAAAAAAACGAATGATTATATCGCCGTTTGGTATGGTCATAAATATACCAAAGAGGAGGCTTCCGCTATCTCGGGTATTCAAAATGTGATGTGGTTGGACGAACTTAACTCCGTTTTGCCAGAATATATGTTTATGTCTAAAAGTATTTACCTCGATTTGCAAGAGAATAGTCGCTACTCTACCGAAATAGTTCGCAACGAACGTCGGTTTGCAGACCGATTAAAGATGGAATATCCGTTGCAAAAATATCGCCGATTGAATGCTGTTTTAACTGAGTTGAGGTTGGTGAAAAAAGACGAAGAACTAGCCATGATTCAGCGAGCTTGCGATATTACGGGCAGCGCATTTCTGAAAGCTTTAAAGGTAATCAAACCGGGCGCAATGGAGTATGCAGTTGAAGCAGAATTAATTGCAGAAATGATTAGAAGTGGTGCTTCGGGTCACTCGTTTGCGCCAATCATTGCAGGTGGAAAAAGTGCGTGTGTTTTGCATTATATCGAAAATGATAAATCGCTGCAAGATGGAGATTTGGTTTTGATGGATTTTGGCGCTGAATATGGCAATTACGCCGGGGATTGTTCGAGAACGGTTCCTGTAAACGGCAAATTTTCCCCTCGCCAAAAAGAGGTGTATCAAGCTTGCTTAAATGTGTATCATGCTGCCAAAAAGTTGCTTGTTCCCGGAAATACCATCGCAAAAGCTCAAATTGAAGTGGTGAAATTAATGGAAAAAGAGTTGATCGGTTTGGGATTGTTTACTCAAAAAGAGATAGACAAACAAGATCCTGAGAATCCATTATACAAAAAATATTACATGCACAATGTTTCTCACTTTATAGGAATGGACGTTCACGATGTAGGTGGACGAGATGTCTCCTTTAAAGAGGGAATGGTCCTCAGTTGCGAACC
>JBBRGJ010000118.1:0-10259 GCA_038240835.1 Bacteroidales bacterium
CAAATGCCCGAAATGAATGGGTTTGAAGCCACAGAATATATTCGCAATACCATGAAATCAAAAATTCCAATAATTGCTTTAACAGCCGATGTAACAACAATTGATGTAGAAAAATGCAAAGCAGTAGGCATGAATGATTACCTTTCAAAACCGCTAGACGAACAAATTTTATACTCTAAAATAATTGGATTATTAAAACCTTAGCCCTATGACGGATGGTTTGGCTGACAGAACGCCAGCACCTAATCGAGTAGACTGCCCCGCCAGTTAGACTGACGGGGAGAGTGCTTCGGCAAGCTCAACAACCACCTCTCACACCACTGTACACTTCGGCTAAGCTCAGTGTAAACCAAGCGGTTTATCCCGAAACAAGTTCGGGATAAACTCCTACAGCGGTTTCCGCCAACTGGCGGATGGAGCTACTTTTCCGTAGTAAGTAAGCATTGCTTCGTAACCTCTCTTTCTCAAACGTTCTAAGGTAATTGTCGTCCCAAGAATTGGGCTTTACTCATCTGGTATTTATAACCTAGCGGTATTCGTATTAGCTTCTCTGGTGAGCAACAGCCCAGCCACCTTTTCTTGTTCTGCTCCATTGATATGCGTGGTCTTGGTCGACGCCCAATCTAATTAGGTTTTTCCTCTTTCGTTCGGGTTTCTTCTCCCGCATTGGTGTTGGTTGACAGCAGACAACCAACATCAATCCGCCACTATTCATTGCCACCACCGTTAGCAACGTAAATATCTAATACTTAACCAAAGAAAAGATGTATTACAGAAAAAAAACATCTTTGATATCACTATTAACCGACTAAAATTAAAACTTGCCAAAATTTATTTTTAAACTTCTATATTTCAGTATTTTATAAATTTATTTTGTATTTTAGAAAATACTACCCCCCTCAAAACAAAGACATTTGTACGATTGTCGGGCTTTTATTCCTGCTCTTTTTTCTTTTAACATAAGCTCGTCGACCTTCCGTTACGACCCATTTTAAGTCTAAATGACTAATAAGATGAATCCTAATTAACGCAGCAATAGTAGAAAATGCTTTTTTGCTTTCGGTTAAAACACGTATCACGTTAAGTAATAAATGAGCAATTAGGGTGCACCAAATTTGAGTTTTTATGCCGTTTTCGGTCTCTGAATAGAAAAAATGTAGTTGAAAGTTTTGTTTTAACTTTTTAAATGTCAGCTCTATTGTCCAGCGATATTTGTATATCAAGGCAACTTCTTCGGCTGTTATATCCCAATTGTTGGTTATAAACTTGTATTTTCGGCCGTGTACATCTTTGTAATACACCAAACGCAGACATAATATTTTTTGCTGTTTTCCAATTTTGTAATCCAAGTGTATGTGTTCTACTTTATAAACACCAAATTCTTCTTTTAGCAGTTGCTTTTCGAATAGAACCTCTTGCAGTTGTATTTTAGCATTATCTTTCAAGCGACAAACAAAATTCACTCCTTCTTCAGTCCACGAAGCAAATTGGCTGTAGTAATTATATGCTTTGTCAAAAACCAACATACTGCCTTTTGTCGGATGCAAATGCTCTAAAAACTTTTTGTCGTGCATCTTTGCTTCGCTAATTTTGGCAAAAACTGCTGTGTCTGCATGGATATCGGTCTGCATATGAACTTTCAGCCCTCCTTTTTTCTTTCCATCTCCTTTCGGATTGCGACCAACACCTTTCATTACTTCTGAAAATAATGTTATCGTAGTAGAATCAAATGCATAAAACTCATCAAAACTTATCTTTTCTTTTCGGCTGACCGATAAAAATGGCCGAAAATAAGATATCAATGCAAAATAATATAGTCTAAAAAGTTCTTCATCACGGTCGCGTAAGGCATCTCCTGCAGTACTTTTTGATGGGGAATAATCCATTCCCAAAAAGCTTAACTTCCCAGATAAAGCACGCATGCTATCACAAACTTCACCCATTGAGTCACAACGAGAGAATATCCCGAACAACATGACAACTAATTGATCCCACGAAAAAAAAGTTTTGTAATAACGATCACTACCACACTGATTAACCAACAGGTCAAATTGCTCACGTGGAAGCATTTTTATTATTTGTTTGAAAATCGGCTGACCGACTAAATTTTTATTATTATCTTTGCCCATGTTGTTTTCTTTTTTGTTTTGCAACTCAAAGATACAACTTAAGGGTGATAGCTTCAATTTATCACCCTGTTTTTTTTAAAATCTATAAATATTTAGTCGGTCAGTAGTGCTTTGATATATTACAAATTGATTTAGAATAGAGTTCTCTGCTCGTTTATTTTGAATAAAGAGAATTGGTTGGTGTGTTTTTTTAAAAAAAAGTCTCGTGTTCACAAACATAAATAAAAAAATGATGTTATTAAATAAATATAACTCAATGAAGACAAAGATTTTTTACATCACCACCCTCCTATTCCTTATTAGCGTCGCATCTATTTCGGCTCAAACAGAAAAGTTTGACTCTACGCTGTGGGTTAGCAACATTACTACGGCGAAGGCCGC
This sequence comes from Bacteroidales bacterium, assembly GCA_038240835.1. Classification (GTDB taxonomy): domain Bacteria; phylum Bacteroidota; class Bacteroidia; order Bacteroidales; family WCHB1-69; genus JBAXTE01. The sequence goes on from JBBRGJ010000118.1 coordinate 2,511, forward strand.
TGCCATCGAAAAACATTTACCCATCGTACTGGTATTCAGCGGATCGGATTGGTGCAAACCGTGCATCAAGTTGAAGAGTCAAATATTGCTTACGGATACTTTTTCGGCGTATGCCAAAGATCACTTTGTATTATTAAATTTAGATTTTCCCAGAAAATCTAAGAACAAACTTTCTGATGCACAACAAGCACACAATGATGAATTGGCATCAAAATACAACTTAGAGGGAACATTTCCACTGGTGGTGATTATTGACGCCGAAGGAAAAGTTTTGGCTACTTCGGGTTATTTGGATATTTCTCCAGCAGAATATATCGTGAATTTAGAATCGCTGCTCAATAAAAAATAAATACCAAAACGCTTAAGAATCTTAGATTCCAACATCTTAACAACTAATTTTATGAAAACTACAATAAAAATTGCCTTATTCATTGCATTAAGCTCCTTTTCGTTGATGGCATTTTCGCAAACAAATGGCACATTAACGTTTACGGCAACCACCATTAATCAGCAAGGAACGTATAATCCAAATAACATCATGGCTATCTGGATTACGAATTCAACGGGTACTTTTGTAAAAACCCTCAAAAAGATGGGCTTACAAAGAGTTCAATACCTGACACAATGGAGAACGAATTCCGGATCTAATGTCACCGACGCCATTACAGGATCGACACTTTCAAATCATCAAACACATACTGTATCATGGAATTGCAAAAACGTGAGTCAGGTAGTGGTTCCCGATGGGGATTACAAAGTGTGGATTGAATTTACCGATGGCGATTATCAAGGTCCCTATACATCTTTCAGCTGGACAAAAGGGCCAACTTCTCAAACATTAACACCAACCAATTCTAAACTTTCGGGAATCACATTAACATGGACACCAACTCCTTCTTCCGTGAGTGAAAACAATACAAACTCGAGTAGTTTATCTGTGTTTCCAAATCCATTTTCGAATACATTGAATTTCAAGGTTGGAACCTCATCAGAAAATTGCATCGTTGATATTTTTGATCTGTTGGGTAAAAAAGTGGCGCATTTAGAACAGCATTCGATCTTTTCAGCCGATATTCTAACATGGGATGGCTGTTCTATGAGCGGAGATTTGTTGAAAAATGGAGTTTATTATTATCATGTCACTGTAGGGAAAAAGAATTTCAGCGGTAAAGTTCTCTTATCACATTAATTTATGAAAAACACACTGTTTATTCTTCTTTTTTCTCTCTTTTTTGGCGTAAAAGCTCAAAATCTAATACAGCGAACAGAATATCATGGACGGATGGGGTCAAATTTTGAAATTACTATTTATGCTTCCACCGACAGTTTGATAGATTTAGGAGTTAAAACGGCATTGGATGAGGCGGAACGAATAGAGCTAATTTTTTCGGAGTACATTCCCACTTCAGAAGCGTCGATAGTAAACTCAAATGCAGGAATAAAACCGGTAAAAGTAAGTAGCGAGTTTTTTGAATTAACCAAACGCTGTATTAAAATTTCGGATTTAACCGATGGCGCTTTTGATATTTCGTGGTGCGTAGCCAGTAAGTTATGGCATTTTGACAGTACGCTCACCAAAGTTCCCTCGCAAGCCCAGATTGATTTGATATTACCCTTGGTAAATTACAAGAATATTGAGTTAGACGAGATGAATCGTACCGTTTTTTTAAAGAAAAAAGGGATGAAGATTGGTTTTGGCGCTGTAGGAAAAGGGTATGCCGTAAAAAAGTGCAAAGAAAAAATGATAAAAATAGGAATAGAAAATGCCATGGTAAAAGCTGGAGGCGATTTAATTACATGGGGGAAAATGGGCACCGCGCCATGGTCTCTTGGGATATCCAACCCAAATGACAAAAAAACCATTTTCTCGTGGTTAGAAGTTGGCGCATCTGCAGTATCCACTTCGGGCAATTACGAACATTTTGTAATGATCGATTCGGTGAGGTATTCGCACATTATTAATCCCAAAACCGGTTGGCCGTCAAAAGGGGTAAAAAGCGCCACCATCATCTGTCCCGATTCCGAACTTTCGGATGCATTAAGTACGAGCGTATTCGTATTAGGAGTAGATAAAGCCATCGGACTGATAAACCAATTAAAAGGTGTAAATTGCATTCTTTTTGATGAAAACAATCAAATTCACAGTTCAAATGGAATAAAATTGAATTATTATCAACCCGAAGACATTCGAAACAAACATTCGTTAATTATAGGAAAATAAACAGTCAAGAAAATTGAACTCGAAAATAAAACAGAAAAGATGAGAAAGAAAGTTGTTCGATTTTTTGCTTTTGTCATATTGGCACTTGCATTTGCATCGTGTGTGAATATCAAACCTTACCAGAAGATGTACTTAAACGATGAGGACATGAAATTAAGTCCCAGACAGTTGGAAAGTTTTGAAACCAATGTAGAATCATACCGCGAGGGCTCATCAGGAGCCAATGGCGGAAAAACGGGAGGAGGTTGCGGATGCAATTAAAATTAATCTTAATAGGGCTCATGTTGCCAATTTCGCTGATAGCTCAGACTTACCGACCCTTACAAGAAAAAGAGGTAAACATTCTATTTGATTATTATCAGCAAGACGGCAACCACTCGCCAGTAACGGGTGGATTAGGGACCGAGAAATTGGATTGTTTGGCACCATACATAACACTGAATGTTCCTATTGATTCGGTAAACAGCATTAGTGTTTCGTACGGCTTGGACTATTATTCTTCGGCATCGTGTAACAATATCGACCGATACACTGCTGGAGCAAGTAGCAAATTCATCTCATCCGCCTCGTCGCAAGATGTGCGCAACCATGGCGATATTTCGTACAATAGAAAGCTAAAGGATAAACGCAAAACAGTTGGGGGAATGGTAGGTTTCTCGAATGAATTTGATGTAAATTCATTTTCCACTGGATTAAATTATTCACAGACTTCAAAAAATGGGAACTCAGAAATTGCGTTGAAAGGTAGTTTTTATTACGATGTGTGGAAACTTATTTTCCCTGGCGAGATAAGAAAAGCGCACGAGCCAAATTTCGCAGATCCATTAAGTGGAAAAAAAGTGGGTTGGGGTCACTTAGAGGACAAAACGAATCTACTAAATCCTTCTCAACAATTTTCGGAAGCAGATGCAAATTATTCAACCGACACGCGATACACCACTACTTTCACGGCTTCATATGCGCAAGTGCTTACCAAACGACTTCAGATGTTTGTAACCACAGATATTGTCTTTCAGAATGGCATTTTATGGACTCCTTTTCAACGAGTTTATTTTGATGACGATACATCTAAAACATTACCCACCCCCGAAAATTACTGGTCGAGATACGTAAATCATGAATGGCTTCCGAATCATAAGATAAAAATCCCAATCGGATTGAGAATGAACTATTTTTTAAACGATTTTATGACCCTGCGTTTTTTCTACCGATATTATTGGGATGATTTTGGAATGACATCAAATACGATAAGTTTAGAAGTCCCTATCAAACTAAACTCCTGGCTTACCATTTCGCCAATGTATCGATATTATCAACAAACTGCCATCAAATACTTCCGACCATTTGGCGAGAATAAATTGCTTCGCGATAGCTTGGGAAATCCGGTTAATTGGGAAACTTCTGATGGATATTCGGTGATGCCAAACACACCTGCCTACAAAACGCAAGAACAATACTTTACTTCTGATTACGATTTATCGGCACTTACCAATCACAAATTCTCACTAGCGGCCAGAATCAGTCCGACATATGGAATAAGAAAATGGAGAATCCCTACTTTTGGTTTATCCAAGCGCCCAGAGGGTTATCATCTTGCGTTCAAATTTATCGAATTCAGAGTCTCGTACTACAATCGAAGTGATGGATTAACGGCTATTACTGGGGGATTTAATGCTGGATTTACATTTTAGTTTAACATTAACGACCTAAGTTGGTGTGGCAAGAAATAGGGAAACTGAAGTTCCTCTTATTTTTTGCCACATTTTTTTATCAACAATATAAAATGGTAATCTTATAATTCCTAATTTTACTTTTTTAAAAATTACGTTTGATGCATTACAATTATATTACCATCGAAGGCTGTATTGGGGCTGGAAAAACCACTTTGTCTAAGCGGATTGCGGAGCAGTTTGGGGCAAAACTGATTTTGGAACAATTTGAGGAGAATGCTTTTCTTCCAAAATTTTACGAAGATCCTGAGCATTATGCTTTTCCGTTAGAGATGTCGTTTATGGCCGAACGCTACCGCCAATTGCGCGAGTTGCTCTCTCGTGGCGACTTGTTTGCCTCATTTACCATTGCTGATTATTTTATCGATAAGTGCATTATTTTCTCCAAAAACACACTTCAGGACGATGAGTATGCACTTTACACAAAGTTGTACAACATAATTACTTCGTTTTTACCACGACCAGAATTATTGATATACCTATATAAAGACATTGATTTACTGATGGCAAATATCAAAAAAAGGGGAAGAGATTACGAGCAAAACATATCGGCAGATTATCTTTCCAAACTGCAAGAGGGTTATATGAATCACCTAAAAACATTCACCGATATTCCAGTAGTGGTGGTGGATACAAACAAGGTTGATTTTGTATCAAACGAAGAAGATTATCAGCAAATGATAAAACTTTTGGACCAAAAGTACGAAAAAGGATTTCAACGAATAATATTATAACTATGTCTGAAAATAAAAACCTAGTGCGACCAAGTATCATTCCGATTGTGATCGCCATTTTGCTTCTGTTTATTGTTCCAATTCTACTGCTTGCAAAAGTGATTACTCCAACACCCAATGCAGAATATGCACACAAATTATTGATGTATTATGCAGGACCAGTCACCATATTTACCATGTTTTACCAATGGATTTTCATCAAAGTAAATATGAAGAGAATCTTGACATTCACCGATATTGAACAGAGAGAAGTTGAAGTTTATCGGCTTTATGCATTACGGCTTTGGTTGACATTTGGAGCCTTAATTGCCAACTTTATCTTTCTATCGCTCACTAATTTTGATCAATTTTTGGTGTTCAATATTTTGTTGGTATTATGGATGATAAATCTATTTCCATATTCGCATAAGATTTTAGCGCTTTTGAAAAAATAATAAAGGAATGAATTTCAACCAAAAAAAGTAGAATTTTGTTGTAAAAATTCTACTTTTTTTTTGACAGAATCGGACGTTGCCCAAGCCTGAATTAAGCTGGGCACTTCGACAGTTTTCAGCCCGTGTATCTCTTTTTAGTTCTTTCCTATCATCACTTTTTTAGAGACTCTGTTTTTATCCTGTTCGAGCACCACAATGTAAATTCCGTTGGTAACATTGGTTTCAAACTGAACTAAATTTGCTCCTTCAATCGGGTTATCGATGTTTTTGAAAGCGATAATTTTTCCATTCATATCATACAATGATGCTTTTACGGACGAAAATCCTTCTGTTTTTAGGTAAACACTCAACAGGTTATCATTCGCATTCAATCCGATAATTTCGAGTGAACTATTTCCCATTTTACAAAGAATACTCAACACGTCGAAATATTCATACTTCCCATCATAATCAACTTGTTTTAGGCGATAATAAGTCAAGTTTTCGCCCGTATCATCATCCACAAGTTCGTAGTTAAGAGCGGAGTTTGAATTTCCAGCACCTTTCACAACGTTTACAAATTTCCAATCAGTCATATTTTCTGATTTTTCGATTTGGAAGTAGTTGTTATTTATCTCTGTAGCCGTAGCCCAAGTAATGATAGCGCCCGTGCTTGTACATTTTACTTTTTGTTCCATCAACTCCACGGGCAAACTAGCGCTTGCACCATAACCAATAATTCCAGGAGTATTTACGCCCCCTGTTGCTGAAACTCTAATAGATCTATTATCATCCGAGCCGGGACTTCCTGGATTGAAGGCCAGCGTAAGACCTGGAACAGTCTCTGCATTTGCATCAAGATATTTGAGCAAACCAGTACCGCCACCAGCACCACCGCCATGCGAATCGGAGGAAGGAACATTCCCACCTGCGCCACCATTGGCAGAAATAGTAAGTGAATTCCCTCTTACGGAATTAAGATTATATCCTTTTGTTTTCAACACAATAGAACCACCAGCTCCGCCGCCGCCAGCTCCATCATTTCCGGTTGAGTTGGCCGCTTTTAATCCATCTGCTGATATTGTAATTTTTGTTGCATTCACGATGATAGAATCAGCTTCAATGATAATCAGACCACCTCCATTTGCGCCGTTAGAACCAACGCTATTATTTTGATGACCACCACCGCCACCACCGCCGAAGTATGCGATAGAAACATCTGCTGAAATTTCGTTGCTAAGAGAACTTCCACCTGCTCCGCCAGTACCTGCTACACATTGCCATCCAAAGCCGCCATTACCGCCAGCGGAAAAATTGCCGCCACCGCCGCCACCAGCGTTATGAGGATTGCCACCCCCTGCACCGTTGGACAATTTGCCCATCGCATATTTATATTTATTATTGTTGATTTTGTAAATTCCTTCCCCTTTTTCAGCAAATTTTGAATCCACAGAAAAATAGGTTTTGTTATCGCATGCATCTCCTGCATCACTGCTTTTCAGTCCACCTCTAAAACCAGCTCCATCTGCAGAAATATTATGATTTAATAATAAGTTCCCTTTCACTTTAAAGGCAATAACTCCACCAATGGATCCATTCCAAGGCAACGCAGTAATGGCAGAAGTAGTTGAATATCCAATATACTCTGGATAGGTAATAAGCTGAACATTTGAATTTGCACTTATCTCTGGAGTGTGAACTAGAGCAACAGTTAGCTCAATAGAGGTAGGAACTCCAGAAGTATAGGTGATGTCTTTAATTGCAGTAATTTCAAAACGTCCCACATTATTAACCGATCCTATTTGCCCAAAATTACTATTGTTTCCTAATTTAGAAACCACATTGCCTTGAGTGTGATAGACAATCACCCTTTGCCCAATGGTAAATGTTCCATAGGTTTGATTTACATTGGAAACCGTTAAAATTGTATTTGCATTGTTGATGGCTGTTACTTGCGCATATCCATTGACTTGAGCCTGAATTGAATTTCCAATGAGGAAAATTGATAATAAAAGAGTAACTATTTTTGTTCTCATACGTGCTTTGTTTTATATAGAACAGAAGAACAACCTATCGACGCATGATGTTCAATGGATAGAAAACTTTTAAACATGCCTGAAATTTATCATCAACTTTGTGAATCAGGGCATCATGTTGTCGTAAACTCTTCGATATTAAAACCACACATACTTGTTTTTCAACAAATTACAACTAATATATCCGAGCATTCATATTGATTAATGAGTTTGAAAAATAGATTATGATCACATTTAGGTCGTCGAAAAAACAAAAGTTTAACAAAAACAAGACTCAAAAAACGAAATTTAATTCAAAGCAGAGTTCGTAAGAAGAAACAATCAAATAATTTTAAACCATATTTTTAGAAAAGAACCTAAAAATAATGTATATTTGTTCCCTCAAAAAAAACAGACATGGGGATTATTCTTATGATTATTAAAAAGACAATTTTCAATTTGCTTAATTTCTCTAATAATTTCGGACTATTTATCATAGGAATAGGAGTTTTAGGGTTACTGTCGAGTTGTAGAAAAGAGAACGAAGAGACCTATTTTAAATCAGTCACCTTTGAAACCGTCGACACCACTTATGTGACTTATAGCAAAAGCATTAAGCCAATTTTTGACTCAAAA
>JBBRGJ010000119.1:0-10159 GCA_038240835.1 Bacteroidales bacterium
ATTAATGATAAGTATGTCCAAAACTACTTAGATGAATTCTGTTACAAATTTAACCGACGTTATTTTGGGGACAAATTAACGGACAGGTTGATTTTGGCTTCAATAAAAAATACTTGGTATTGATTACGGACAGTCATAAAAAATAAAGCTCAGGATCAAGAATTAGTTTACAAAAACAAATTAGCGTATATTCAGTCTTGCGGTTTTTATTTTGCATTTCCGGTTCCACCTGATGATGTATTGTGTTCAATGAAGCTTTTGGCATTGATATCGCGAGCCAAAGGAAGAGACTTTTATGATGCGATTTTCCTTCTATCGCAAACCGAACCGAATTATACTATTTTGAATCAAAAGCTTCAAATCAAAAACTTTCCAGAATTGAAAGCAGCTATCCTAAAAATGTTGATTTCCACTGATTTATCTCATAAAGTAAAAGATTTTGAGCACCTTTTGTTTGTAAAAGAAAACTCAAAAAAAGTTTTACTTTTTCCCAAATTTATAGACAGTTTGCTCTTTAATGGAAGTGAGTAAAATGAGCCAAGCCAAGAGTACGAAGAGACCAACTTAGCATATCTTATAAAAAATCGCATATTAACGATATATGTACTTTTTTTTTGTGCAAATTAGAAAGACATGGGACAAGATACACCGTATCGGATTTTGGCTACAATCCACTGTGGTTGAGACGCCTTCGTTGAATTTATTTTGTTAGTTTTTTGTTAATCGGTATTGATTCTACTTAAAAGTATGTATATTTACTTCCGAAATATAGGAGGACGAAAAACTCACACTCAAACGACTATAAATCAGGAACTCACCTTTTGCTACACCCTATTACATAACTAAAGTGAATTTTTGAAAATCCTATTATTTGGGTAAGTTCCATTACTAAAAAATATGGTATGAAAAAAACATCGACTGGTTTTGTGATAATAATATTTATTATTGGATGGCTTGTGATAAATGCTAATTCTTTAAAAGCCCAGACCAGCTCCTTAAATGGAAAGGAATTCATATATATTCCTTATGCAGGAATTTGTGATCAATCAGTCCCTATTCTCTATTTATATTCAAAGAACAATAGTAATGTCAACATCCAATTATTTGACGACAACAACAATATTGTTTTAGATACTTCATTTACAATCACTTCAAATGGTACAGCCTCAATTATCCACGATGAATATCCATGGATAACAGTTTTTTCAAATAAATTTCAAATTAACTCATCCGATTCCTTATATGTTTATTTTTCTGAATATTATTCGAATCCATCATTCGAGGTGGGTTCATTGATTCCAAAATTGCATAAAGGCAATAAATATATAATACCTGGAATATATAATGCAAATGGATTTTCGTTCCTTGCAAATGCATTAAATGATAATACTAATTTTAATATTGTAACCACTGGGAATGCAGTAATATGGCAAAATTTTAATGGTATATTAATAGATTCAATAACCACTAATATCCCATATACATATTCGCTGCAACAATCCGAGTCTTTTTCGATTGGAAATATCGACTGTGATGATGCTCAATTTGCTTGGGACACCACAAATATAACTAAATATAGAGCAGGATCTATCATCCAATCTGAAAACTGCAACAAATTTGCATTGTCTACTACCTGCGGAAAAATCAGCTCCTATCCATGGCAATATCAGTCTTATTCCATCATTGATTCGATTTGCGTTCAAATGAGAAACACCATTTATGATTTTTATAATAATGGTAATGATACAACTTGGAGGGATCCTGCATTTTCAGGCTCTGCCGAAGATTTGTTTCCTATAAATTCCATGGGAAGAAAATACATTTGTTCTCCTCCTCCAAATGGATGTGAAATTATTAGCTTTACAACACCTTACAACAATACAATCATCCGCATTAATGGTACTGTTTGGGATACGCTAAACCTTGGGGAAAGCCAAGTTAAGTTATTTACTGAACCTGCTTATATCGAGGCATCCCATCCAATGTCGATGGCTATTTCGCACTCATTTATGCGCGACAGTACTGGATGGTTTTGGGGTGGTGCCGGCTTTATTCAAATTCCGGCGATAGAACAATTTGCAAAATCTGGATGGTTCTTTTATCCATCTCAAAAGTTTATCTCGAATTCAAGTAATCAATTTTTTAATGATTCTGTGATCGTTTTTTTTTCGAAAGAAAAATCTTTTGTAATTGTTGTCGTTCCAACCGTTGGGGTTAATCAAACTCTTTTAAACAATATGAATATTGGATCTTTATTTCTATCTTTGGAAGGAAATCCACAATATTCAACAGCTCGAATAGAAATAACTACTGGATTTAACGAGTTATCTAATCCAAATGGACTGATAGCTTGGTCCACATCTTATCACACAAGGCATAACATCAACTATTCAGAAGGCTTCAACACTGAAGCATATCAATGTTACGGAGCGCCATTGGTGATGAGTTTTAACAAACCCACCTACGAAGGAAAAATAAATGCCATTCCCATCGAAAACACCTTAACCAACCCATATACTATTTGTGTAGGAACTCCATTGCAATACACCGTGGTAACCAATGCCGACAGCAATTTAACTAATGTTTGGGAATTTGGTGATGGCGGTCTAACGGTGGGTGATACCGTTTACCATACTTACGCAGACACGGGCTATTATCATGTTAATTTGTTTGTAAACAGCTATTGCGACACCATTAAAGGGCTGGTTCATGTGGTAAGTCCGCCCGTAATACAGTTGGGCAACGACACTACTATTTGTCAGGGGAGCTCGTTGTTGCTGGATGCTTCTGTGCCCGGAAACGCAACTTATTTGTGGAGCACTGGAAGCACTTTACCACAAATCACCGTGAGCGACACCGGGACATATCACGTTACGACAACTACGGAAGTTGGCTGTGTAGTTTCCGACACCATCCACATTTCCATGTTCTCACCAGTGAATGTAAATTTGGGCAAAGACACGGTGCTTTGTTATCTAGCGAACATTCTGCTTGATGCCACGCAAACTGCTGCCGTACATGCTGGTTATTTGTGGCAAGATCAATCGACCAACAGCACTTACACCGTAATATATCAAGGGCAATATTGGGTGGTGGTTACCAATTTATGCACGCAAAAAAGTGACACCATCAATATCGAAAACTTGATGAATCCCACCCTTTATCTGGGCAACGACACCACAATTTGCATGAACCACAAGTTATTGTTAAATGCTTCCATTCCGTGGGGAGTAAATTATCAGTGGGAAAACGGTTCCACAAATGCTACCCGAATCATCGAAAACGAAGGAATATATTGGGTTCAGGCCTCCAATCCATGCGTGTCGGTGAGTGATACCATATTTATCAAAGTGGACGATTGCGACCCGCTGCTGGTAATCCCAAATGTATTTACTCCAAATAGTGACGGGCTCAACGATGTATTTAAAGCCGGCGCCATCCGAAACATCGCCTCACTTAATATAATGATATTTAACCGTTGGGGCGAAAACATCTTTCAGTCCAATAATCTCAATTTTGCATGGAACGGACAATATCAATCTCAGCAGTGTTCCGAAGGTGTTTATTTTTGGGTGATTCAATACGTGGATAGTAATGGAAACAAGCATGATTTGTCTGGAACGGTGACGTTATTTAGATAGATATTGGGAAAATTTGAAATTTGAAAATCAGCAAAAGTGGGGTGTCTTTCTGCAAGATAATTAGCTTTAGGAAAATCCGAAAAGTTAAATAATTAGGAAAAATCAGAGAAGGCTTTAGAGCTTAGCCTCTAATTTTGCACAACTGGAGACCGATGCAAAATCCCAAACTCTGAGTTAGTTGAGCGAAGTCTGAGACTTCGGACAACTGAGTCGAAGTTTTGATAACTATTGGAATTGCACCGCAAAAAAAAAGCTGCCCCAGTATTGAGGCAGCTTTTTTTAAAAAATTCAAAGACTTTTATTTAATATTAAGTTTCTTTGTCATCACTTGAGTATCGGTAACAATTTTTACTACATAGTTTCCAGAAGTAAAGTTTGTATTGATTAAGATGTTATCGGTGCTGTTGATTGCATAAGTGGCAACTTCTTGACCAATCATATCATAAATAACAACAGCTTTAATAAGTAGGTTATCATTGTTGATTACGTTTACTTGGTTGTTGTAGCTATAAACAGAAAGATTGTTTAAAGAGTTGTTTTCAATGCCCACAGTGGTTGTAAAGGTGTTTTCTGCGGACCACTCACTTGATAATGTTACACTACAAACTGCTTTTACATTCCACACATACGCAGTACCCGACTGTAATGAAGTAAGAATATAAGGTTTGGTTATGGTATTGTTATCTTCAGTATAAGTTGCATCAGCGACTTTTTTATGACGAATGTTCCAAGCAGTTTCAGTTCCACCAGCAGTCCAGTTTAAGGTTGCGCCTGCAGCATCCATAGCGGTTACAGTTAAAGCAGATGGAGCGTTGCAAGTAACAACTAGGATTGATGTGGAAAATGTGGAAACTGCGGTCCATTCACTTGTATCAATAGAGTTTCCGGAACAAAGGGCATACACTTGAAATTCGTAATCTGTGTTATCAGATAAAGAGGATAATGCAAGAGAGTTGGTAGAAGTGTTTGTTATTGTCCATGTTGGGTCGTTAACAATACGGTGACGAACAACAAAGTCAGGAGCACTACTTGTCCAACCTAATAATGCGGAAGTTTCTGTAATGCTGGTAGCAGTTAAATTAGTTGGTGCAAAACAAGAGTGAGCTACAGTTGTAAAATTAACAGGCAAAGACCAAGCACTTGTATCACCAGGAGTTGAAGAACATTTAGCTTGAGATTGACATTCGTAGGAAGTTCCGGATGCTAATCCTGTTAATGTTAAATCATAATAAATATTTTGGTTGTATATCCAGGTAGATGAACCAGTTACACGGTGGCGAACATTAAAGTATAAAGCACTATGTGTCCAAACTATTTTAGCACTTTCTTCTGTAATGTTGTACGCTTGCAGATTAATTGGCGTAGTACAAACAGTAGAAGAAAGGGTTTGGAACAACGTTGAAGGAGTCCAATCACTAGTTTCTGTTGGTGAACAAATTGCTTGAACTTGGAATTCGTATTGTTTGTTTTCAACTAAAGAAGATATTGCAAGGGTATTTGAAGCAGCAGTTGCAAGTATCCAAGGGTTTGTACCTTCAGCTTTACGGTAACGAATGTTGAAATCTGGAGCAGAATTAGCCCAACCTAAAGTCGCAGTTGTTGTTGTAAGATTGGTTGCTTCTAAAGCTGTAGGAGCAGCACAAGCAGAAGCCAAATCCTCTACAATTGAAACATCGTCTAATACAAGAGTATTGCTTATTATGTTGCTAAAAGCGTGGAATCCAATATAATAAACTCCATTTGCAGGAACAGTAAACGTATTAGATGCAGAAATAAATGTACCCGATAATATATTTGTGTTGTTAAATATTTGAGTACTAGTCATTGAAGCAGCATTAGCACTTGTGCCAAATTTTACCTCTAGTTTTTCAGAAGCAGAAGAATATAAATTTCCCCCTTGATAACTAAAGGTAAGTTTGTACGTTTTTGTCGACTCTAGGTTAAGTCCAGGAGTAAAAAACCAATCGTTCATAGCCATTTCGCTATTATTAAAAATAGCAAATGAACTTGGAGCTGAATTAGAGGCAAAGTTTACAATTCCCCATTCATTAGCATCCCCATTATTATTGGTAACGGTAATACATGGAAGTAAATTTGGGGTTAAGTTATTGTCAAAGTTTTCAAAATAAGGCACATTGACAGTAGTACAAGTAGTGTAAAAAGAAAATGGGCCAGCCCATGAACTTGATCCATTAATTCCACCACAATCAGCTTTTACGTAATACTCATAACCCGTTGCAGATGCTAAGCCATTAAGAGTGTATGGATTGGTAATTCCGTTGACGGTTGTTCCAGCTCCATGAGCAAATCCAGCAGGACCGTATTCTATGTTCCAAGCTGTTTCAGTTCCACCTGCTGTCCAAGCTAATTGAGCAGACGTAGTAGTAAGGTTAGATGCTGTTAATAATTTCGGTTTTGGACAAGAGATTAAAGTAGCAACATAAAAAGGGCCTGCCCAAACACTTGATCCATCTGTACCACCACAATTGGCTCTAACGTATAAATCATAATTGGTTTCAGGTGTTAAATTGTTAATTGTATGAGGACTGGTAACACCGTTAATTGTAGTTCCAGCTCCATGAGCAAATCCAACAGCACCATATTCAATATTCCAAGAAGTTTCAGATCCACCTGCAGCCCAAGCAAATTGGACAGAAAAAGGAGTTACATTAGATAAAGCTAACGATGTTGGTTGTGGACATAAAACATTGGTAGTAAACGAAAATGGACCAGTCCATGTACTTGAACCATCAGTTACACCACAATTTGCTTGAACGTAAAATTGATAGTTCGTGTTTGCAGAAAGACCAGATATTACTTGAGAATTGGAAGTTATTGAAACTTGAGTTCCTGCACCTTGAACAAAACCACTAGCTCCATATTCAATTGTCCATGCAGTTTCCGTTCCACCAGCAGTCCAACCTAGTTTTGCACTTGCAGAAGTAATTTCAGTTGCGATTAATGTAGATGGAGAAATACAAGTTGGCGGTAAACCAACTTGAAAATCATCAATATATATATTTCCACCCCAACCGCTTACTCCTTCAATAATTATATATCTGTTTGTTCCAACTGAACCAGCGGGCAAAATAAATTTATAATCATACCACATATCCGGAGTTCCCGCCACTGGGTTTTGATTAGAATATCTATTTATACTTCCTAACAATGTTGCACCGGTGGTACTAGGATTTGTGTTATAATACACGTTTACCGAGTCTTTATAATTTGAAAAAGAACCATCACGATACATCGAAAACTTTACTTCAGCAATGCTTACTGACAAGTCTAATGGAGGTGTAATCAATTGACCTCTATTCCCAGTTGCAAAAACGTAACTATTGTATTGAATCATTCCAGCGCCTGAATGAGTCGAAGTGTTTGGGTTAGTCCCAACATTTACTCTGTTCCAGACATTCCCTGATCCACCTACCGTATAAGTGTTTGTCCATCCTGTAGGGGGAAAAGTGGTCCCATCAAATCCCTCTGTAATAATTTGTGCTTGGGTTGATAGCGTTGCCATAAACAACAAAATCAGCCACACTGCTGTTTTCATTTTTTTCATTTGAAAAAGTTTAATTGATTTTAAATAAAGGTGTCCTGCTTGTTGATTGCAATGCAAAATTATAGTAAATACTAAACGAAAATACATAACAAAAAAGACTTAACACAGATTTAACGCAACCTAAAACGGGTTAGATAAAACAAATACCAAATCAATCAGCCTCTTATATCTTTGCAAATAGGGGAAAGCACAAAAATACAGACCTAAATTAACTAAACATATATTCATAAATCCTTAATAAATCCTTAAACCCCAATAAGTTTATCTTAATTTTAGGTTCTACGGACAAATATGTTATCGTACTAGCGGACTATAACATAAATAACTAAAAATGAATCGCTGAAAATTTTTTACTGTTCTTCCCTTCGAGAAAATTATCCTCCACTGGAGAATTCACAACTTGCTTTAAACATAATAAAACTCTATAATTGCATCTGGAAAACAATGGGCTCTATTTGAGCCAGCGACGTGTCGTGGCAGGCAGGCTCGTTTCGACAGGCTCGTTTCGACAGGCTCAACGCATCGCAACGCATCGCATCGCATCGCAACGCATTTCGGGATCCTTCGGTTTGTTGTAGAAACAAAAAAATAAATTATTGAAAAGAACGATTTATTCTGAATTTTATTTATATTTGGGGTGTGTTATCATAATCAACTAAACAATTAAATGTATGAAAAAAACAATCCTTTCTCTCGTTGTTGGCTTTTTTGTGTTTTCAGCAATGGCCCAAACAACCTTGAACACTGCGGAAGATTTTACGGTTACCGACACTAAAGGTGTTACTCACAACTTATTTACTTATTTAAATGCAGGTAAATTTGTATGCATCGACTTTTTTTACAAAGACTGTCCGCCTTGTGCAGCCACCGCTCCATATTACCAAACTACATTTGAACATTATGGTTGTAATCAAGGAAATGTAATTTTTATAGCAGTTAGTAGTCAAGACAATGACGCCACCTTGATCGCATATGCAGATTCAAAAGGATATACGTATCCAATGGTTAACAGTTCTGCGGGCGGAGGATTAGCAGTTCATAACTTGTACAATGTAACTGCAACTCCAACCTATATTCTTATTAAACCAGATAAAAGTATTGTAGAAAAAGATATTTATCCTGTTCCGAATGCACAAACATTTATCACTAAAATAACTGGATACGGTGGAATTGCACAAGCTTGTGTAAGTTCTGTTAATGAAAACACAAAAGCAAATATTGTGTCTTATCCAAATCCTGCAGAAAACAGCTTTTTTGTAAATGCTCCTAATTACCAAAAACTTCAATTCGAAATGATGGATGTATTGGGAAAAATTGTTTATAAACAAGAGATTAATGCTCAAGGTGGACTGTTTGAGTTGAATATTTCCTCACTTCACCAAGGAATATACTTAATTCGCTGCATTAGCAATTCTGAAATAATTGAAACCCTAAAGGTTCTAAAAAAATAGGTTCACTTTACATTACAAAAGTCCCTTCAAGGTTCCTATGGATCAATTGAAGGGATTTTTTAATTACAAAAAAATGATTTTTGAAGGATCCCAATCCTATTCATTCAAAAAAATCGCTAATTTAGCAATCAAAAAAAAACAGACCAATGGAGATAAAACCTTTTAAATTAGAGCGTTATTTTGCCAAATACGAATTTAACACCAAATACTTACTGTCAAGTTCGGATTGTGATGGATATTCGATGGATTATGTGTTGCAAAATGCAGACGAAGAAGAAAAAGAGATGTGGAACTCCATCACACTCGGTTATACCGATTCGCAAGGCGCACTTTCGCTTCGAAAAGCCATTGCCAAGCAATATCAATCCATCACACCTGAAGAGGTGTTTGTGCTCTCTCCCGGCGAAGCCAACTTTATCTTGATGAACGTCGCCCTAAAACCAGGGGATCATGTTGTGTGTATGGCCCCTATGTATCAGTCGCTGTACCAAGTATGTATGAGCATCGGATGTGAAATTAGTTGGTGGAAACCCGAAGATGAACAATCTTGGAACTTTAATCCATCCCAACTAAAGTCGCTGATTAAAGAGAATACCAAAATGATTATCGTCAACTTCCCACACAATCCCACAGGGTTTTTGCCCACTCGAAATCAGTTGGACGAAATAATCGAAATTGCCCGTGCTAAAGATATCCTGATTTTCTCTGACGAAATGTACCATCAATTGGTCCACGAACCAGCGCTTCAAGTTCCTTCCATCTGCGACCTTTACGAAAACAGCATCGCGCTTTGGGGAATGGCAAAATCATTCGGTATGGCAGGTTTGCGTTTGGGTTGGGTGGCGACCAAAAATCATCAACTATTGCAAAAAATGATGGAATTTAAAGATTATTTATCCATCTGCACCAACCCAATGTCAGAAATCTTATCGCTGATTGCCCTGAACCACAAAGAAAAGTTTATCCAACCCAATATCGAAAAAATCATTCGAAACAAGGCAATTTTTGAGGAATTTGTGAAAAACACCGATGGGCTTTTACAGTTCTCCGCTCCTATTGCTGGCTCCACAGCTTTTGTCAAAATAAACGCCCCTAACGCCTTAGATTACAGCGAAATGTTGGTGAAAAAAACTGGAATCATGCTGGTACCTTCGGAGATGTTCGAATATGGCAGCCAACACCTTCGCATTGGTTTTGGCCGAGAAAACATGCCGGAGGTGTTGGATGTTTGGGGAGAGTTTCTGGGGAAATAAGAACTCTAGGATTTGGTTTAAAAAAGAAGAATTAATTGTTTTATAACTTGGCGATAATTAAACATGTGACTGTTTGTCATGTAGTAAGAGTATGGTTTTTTGTATAATTCCTAAGTACATGACAAAAAACTAAAAATACCGATATTGTCCTGAGAATTAGCATTTAACAGTATTACTGCGATATACTCTAAGCCATATTTAACAAAACTCTTTGCTCGATAACCATGATTTAGTAATCTGATTTTTTTG
>JBBRGJ010000120.1:0-10083 GCA_038240835.1 Bacteroidales bacterium
AGAAAACCAGCCATGGGAGGAATCTCCTTTTTTGTGGCATTTATATTTGGAATCATTACCTATCTTATGTTTTTCGGAGCAGATATTCCTGATAAATTTGCGTTCTCGGCCATCATCATTGCAGTCTCCATGGGTTTTGTGCTTGGCTTGTACGATGATCTTAGAAATTCGCCCGTATTTGTAAAATTAATCGCACAAGTGCTTACCGCTGTTATTTTAATCTCTTCGGGTATTTCTATTAAATTGTTTATGGTTCCTTGGGCCGATGCTCTGATTACAGTGTTGTGGGTAGTTGGAATTATGAATTCTATCAATATGTTGGACAATATGGATGGAATTACCTCCATTGTCTCCTCTTTTATTTTGCTTACCATTTTGGTAATTAATATAATGCACAACACCATTTTTACACCAGAATTTATCATCATTGCCACAATCTTTGCTTCGCTGTTGGCTTTTATGAAATTCAACATCAGTCCAGCTAAAATATACATGGGCGACGTAGGAAGTCAGTTTTTGGGCGTAGTACTAGCCATTGTGGGAATTATGTATTTTTGGAACTGTAAGGATTATAATGGACAAATGGTGTTTACAAAACAAATAGCAGTCGCTTTGGTTGCTTTTGTATTACCGATTACCGATACCATTACTGTGTTTTACAAACGAATTCGTCGCGGACAGTCGCCTTTTGTAGGAGGTCGCGATCATACTACCCACCATCTATCCTACATCGGATTGAGTGTAAAACAGATAGATCTTATCTTTGCACTCTTAGGACTAGTTTCTATGACCTTGATTTTGATTATATTAGAAAGAATTAAACAATGGGAGTTGTGGCACTTCTTTGCTTTCACTTCCTACTTTCTAATTGTTTTTGCTGTCATGTTTTACATCGCTAATTTACATAAAAATGAAGATATTAAAAAATAACTCCGGTTTTAAAATTGTTCAAACTGCCTCTTTTCTATTGATTGCGGTCTCTCTCTTTATTTTTTCTCTAAAGTACACTTCTATTGAGAAAAATAGTGACGAAACTTATCAAAAGGCGTTTAATAACAATTATAAGATATTTGCACCTCAGATTCCCGAGGATATCACTTTTGCAGGAGAATCTGTGCCTTTGGACTCTTATTATGTGAGAGAATCTATTGACAGAGAGTTGCTTACCAACGTGTTTTGGCAATCTAATTTGATGCTGTTTATCAAACGGTCGTATCGCTATTTCCCAATTATTGAGCCTATTCTGAAAGCAGAGAATGTTCCAGATGATTTTAAATACTTGGCACTCATCGAAAGTAGTTTAACCAATGTATCGTCTCCAGCAGGAGCTTCCGGTTTTTGGCAGTTTATGAAAGCTGCAGGCACCAGATATGGGTTGGAGATATCCGAAGAGGTAGATGAACGCTACAACCTTCAGAAAGCAACGGTAGCTGCTTGTAAATACCTAAAGGCTTCATATAAAAACTTTAATAGTTGGGCAGGAGCTGCAGCAGCATACAATATGGGCGATGGTGGTTTGCGCGGACAGATGACGAAACAAAAACAGACCAATTATTGGGAACTTCTGCTGAATCAAGAGACAAGTCGTTATGTTTCGAGAATTATTGCTGCAAAAATTGTTTTAGAAAAACCCGTTAAATATGGTATTTATCTAAGACTAAAAGATTTGTACCAACCCATTCCAACCAAAGAAATTACGGTAGACTCGTCTATTTCAAATTTAGTAGATTTTGCGTTGGCACAAAAAACAACGTATAGAATTCTAAAAGAATTTAACCCTTGGCTGAGAGGAAACTCGTTGCCAAATAAAACAAATAAATCGTACACAATTTTACTTCCCAAAGATGGTTATACGTCATATAAAAAACAGATTTCTTCAATTAATGATGATTTTGTCCTTTATCGGGACTCAACAAAAGTTGATGTTATCCGTTAATTAGTGTTTGCACGAAAACACCAACTTCCATAGTTCTATCAACGAATTAAGATTATTTACACCAGTAAAACTTCTTAAATTAGTTGCTTCGAACCCCTCGAACTTGATGTTTTTTTTCAAACACTCAGTTTTTGGCCTACTTTAATTAATACAATCAATGCAATCAGACAATTTAGATATAGATAATTTCAGATCCACTGAATATTCCGAAAATGAACTTATCATCATAGGAGCTCGTGTTCACAATTTAAAAAACATCGACCTCGTGATTCCACGCAACAAACTTGTTGTGATTACGGGATTAAGCGGAAGTGGGAAGTCTTCGCTGGCTTTTGATACGATTTATGCAGAAGGTCAACGACGGTTTATGGAGACTTTTTCTGCCTATGCACGTCAGTTTATTGGCAACATGGAACGTCCGGACGTGGACAAGGTTTTAGGGTTGAGTCCTGTGATTTCTATTGAACAAAAAACCACCAATAAAAATCCACGATCCACGGTGGGAACGATTACCGAAGTGTATGATTTCCTTAGATTATTATACGCCCGAGTAGCAGATGCTTATTCTTACAATACGAATGAGATTATGGTTCGTTACTCCGAAAAACAGATTATGGATCTGCTTTTCGAGAACTATCAAACCAAACAGATTATGATTTTAGCTCCCCTTGTAAAAGGCAGAAAAGGGCACTATCGCGAACTTTTTGAGCAAATTCGCAAGCAAGGTTATATCAAAGTGAGGGTAGATGGAGAGGTGAAAGAAATCACCCTAAGAATGCAACTCGATCGGTATAAAGTGCACGACATAGAAGTGGTGATTGATCGGATTTTGGTGGACGAGAAATCGCGAAATAGAATTGCCTCTTCGCTACAAACGGCCATGAAGTTGAGCAAAGGAATGATGATGATTTTGGATGAGGAGACTCAGGAGGTGCGAAATTTTAGCAAATTTCTGATGTGTCCTACCACTGGAATTTCCTATCAAGAGCCCGAACCCAATGCTTTTTCGTTCAACTCGCCTTATGGCGCTTGCGAAGAGTGCAACGGACTGGGTTCGGTGACCAATATTGCCATCGAAAAGATTATTCCAAATCCAAAAAATAGCATCAAAGAGGGCGGATTGGCTCCATTAGGTCCGTACAAACATAGTTGGATTTTTAAACAATTGGAAGCCATTTGTGCTAAATATCACGCAGACTTATCTACTCCTATCGCCGATTTGCCTGCCGAATTGATGAAAATTATTTTGTATGGCAGCGATGAGGTATTTAAAATAAAAAATGAAATTGCGGGCACTTCCTATTCTGCTCCTTTTCAGGGTATTATCAATTTTATCGAATCGCAAGATGCCGATAATTCCTCCAGTGCCATTAAAAAATGGATCGAAGGATTTATGGAACATCGCGCTTGCCCAGTGTGTAATGGAATGCGTTTGAAAAAGGAGAGTTTGCATTTTAGAATTGATGGAAAAAATATTTCTGAAGTTGCCAACTTGGACATTGTGGCTCTAAACAGTTGGATTCAGAGCGCCGAAGATTCCTTTACCGATCGAAAACGAACCATTGCTGTTGAGATTATTCGAGAAATTAAAACCAGATTGAGTTTTTTGTTGAATGTGGGCATCGATTATCTATCGCTTAACCGACCTTCACACTCGCTTTCGGGTGGAGAATCGCAACGAATTAGATTGGCAACTCAAATTGGATCTCAGTTGGTAAACGTTCTTTATATTTTGGATGAACCAAGCATTGGATTGCACCAAAGAGACAACCACCGATTGATAGAATCGCTCAAAGAACTCCGCGATTCAGGAAATTCAGTGATTGTGGTAGAACATGATAAGGATATGATTTTAGCGGCGGATTATGTGATAGACATGGGGCCAGGAGCTGGAATCAATGGCGGATATGTAGTGGCTCAAGGCACTCCAAAAGAGCTATTGAAAAGCAATTCAGTTACTTGTGACTACCTAAATGGAAAAAGAAAAATCAACATTCCTGCTAAACGCCGACCAGCCACAGAACATTTTTTAACACTTAATGGCGCAAGAGGCAACAACCTAAAAGGGGTAAATGTATCGTTTCCTTTGGGGAATTTCATCTGCATCACTGGTGTTTCGGGCAGTGGAAAATCATCGTTGATAAACAATACCTTATACCCAATCTTAAAGTCTCATTATTATCGTTCCGACGCACGATCACTGCCCCATGATTCGGTGAGTGGATTGGAATTGATTGATAAAGTAATTGAAATAAATCAAGCACCTATTGGTCGCACACCACGTTCTAATCCAGCTACTTATGTGGGTGTCTTTGATGATATTAGAAAATTGTTTGCCTCGTTGCCCGAATCCAAAGTGAGGGGTTATTTGCCCGGCAGATTTTCGTTTAATGTCTCGGGAGGTCGCTGCGAAACGTGTAAAGGCGCGGGTGTAAAGACCATTGAGATGAATTTTTTACCCGATGTATATGTGGAGTGCGACGATTGTGGAGGAAAACGATACAATAGAGAAACGTTGGAGATTAGATATCGTGGAAAATCAATCAACGATGTGTTGAATATGAACATCGACCAAGCACTTGATTTTTTCGAAAAAATTCCATCCATCATTCAAAAAATCAGAACAATTAAAGAGGTTGGATTGGGTTATATTACCTTAGGTCAGCAATCTACAACGCTCTCTGGCGGCGAAGCACAACGGGTAAAACTAGCCACCGAACTTTCGAAAAAAGACACGGGTAATACTTTTTACATCTTAGATGAACCCACCACGGGTTTACATTTCGAAGATGTGAGAATTTTATTAGATGTGTTGGAGAAATTGGTGGAAAAAGGCAATACAGTGGTGGTCATCGAACACAACTTAGATGTGATAAAAGTGGCCGATTGGGTCATTGATATTGGTCCAGAAGGAGGCACTGCTGGTGGATTTATAGTAGACCAAGGAACTCCTGAAACCATTGTGAAGAATAATTTAGGATATACTGCAAAATATTTGAAAGAGTATCTGTAAAATAAAGCGATATGAGAATAGAAATTCCGTTTAAATTAGTCTCCTTGCAAGACGATGGGTACCATTGTTTGGTGGATGGATTAGTAAACAACCGACCATTGATACTCGTTTTAGATACGGGCGCTTCGAGAAGTTGCTTCGATATTGATTTAATCAAAGAGATTATTCACGAAACGGAGATTAAAACCAACGACTCCATGACGAGTGGAATTGGCAGCAACAGCGTTTCGAGCATTATTACAAAGATAAAAGAGTTTCGCATTGCTGATTTAGTAATCAAAAACTATCAAGCAGTAGGCATCGACATGGGACATATCCACCATGCATACTCTGTGGCAGGTTTGCCCAGAATTGAAGGGATTTTGGGAGCGGATATTTTGACCAAATACAAGGCGGTGATTGATTTTAGAAAACGCAAAATTGTACTAAATAGTGCTCCATCAAAAGTGCAGTTGCACGATTAATTAGTAAAGTAGCTGTTTTGAGACCCAATTGTCTGATTCTTTCTAGTCCTCGAGGTTCTCTGTTTTGGGTCTACTACCATTTGTGTGGATAAACAAGTACAAATTAAACGTAATAAAAAGGTAAATATATTTTTATTGACGTTTTATACAGTAATATCAAAATCACTATTGTCCGATAAAGCATAATTAAAGAGAATGAGATTCTTCACTTCACTGCGTTCCGTTCTGAATGACAGATTTTTGCGTGATAAGTGGTTGGGACTTTCTGGCGGTTTCACCGCCAGAAAGTCCCAACCTTCTCCAAAAACAGCGAACCCGCTGTCATTCTGAACGATAGTGAAGAATCTCATCCTTTTTATCGGATAACAGTGTCTCTAAATTATGTAATGACATTCTCCACACAACTTTTAGTAATACCTTTATATTTTAAACAACTTACTATTCTTTTCAATAAAAACCACTACGAGTACTTCAAATAATTGGTAATTGAACCCTTCATTACAAAAAATTATGGATTAATCGGGCGAAATCATTACTTTTGTAGTGTAAAATATATTTATAACATTGAGTTCAATAAAAGCCCTTGCGGGTCAAACGGTTATTTATGGCGGTACAAGTATCGTCAGCAGAATCATAAATTATCTTATGATTCCCATCATCACGAACGTATTTAATACGAGCGAATATGGGATAGTGGGCGAATTGTATGCCTGGGTTGGATTGCTGGTGGTGGTGCTCACGTATGGCATGGAGACGGCTTATTTTAGGTTTAACTCGCAAGTGCCCGACGACGAAAAGAATCGTGTGTATGGAACTTCACTCTCCTCGCTGTTGTTTACCTCTTCGTTGTTTATTGGAGGAATGTTGTATTTTAGTCAAGATGTTGCCAATATTATGCGCCACGGCGACCATCCCGAATACATCGCTTGGTTTGCCGTTGTCATTGGTTTTGATGCAATTACAACGCTGCCTTTTGCTCGGCTGAGAGCTCAAAATCGTCCACGGAAGTTTATGATTGTCAAATTCGTGAATATTTTCACCAACGTATTTGTCACCCTGTTTTTTATTATATTATGTCCATGGTTGCTCAAAATGGATTTCCTCCCCGATTTTGTCAACGCTATTTACGACAAGGAGATTGGCATTGGGTATATCTTTATAGCTAACTTGGCAGCAAGCGCAGTTACTCTGTTGATGTTATTTTCCGAAATTCGTCCATCGCGCCTCTCTTTCAATTGGAAATTGTGGAAACAGATGTTTAACTATGCATTTCCGTTACTTATTTTTGGTCTTGCAGGCATCGTCAACGAAACCATGGATAGAGTGCTTTTAAAGGAACTTTCGCCCGCGGATATTGCCCAGAGTCAGGTGGGAATCTATAGTGCTTGTTATAAAATTTCGATTTTGATGACTATTTTTATTCAAGCATTTAAATATGCGGCTGAACCTTTTTTCTTTGCCAAGGCGAAGGATAATGATGCACGCAGAAACTACTCGTTGGTGATGACCTATTTTGTCCTTACCTGCTCGTTCATCTTTTTGGGAATCATGCTTTACATCGATATTGTTCAATATTTTGTTGGAAGAGATTTCCGCGAAGGGCTTGTGGTTGTTCCTATCTTGCTGATGGCAAATCTCTTCTTGGGTGTTTTTTACAACCTTTCTATTTGGTATAAACTTACGGGTCAGACTCGTTTTGGAGCATATATCTCCATCATTGGAGCTTTCATCACCTTGATTTTGAACATCATATTGATTCCAAAAATTGGATATTTAGGTTCAGCTTGGGCGACTTTTATCTGCTATGCCAGCATGATGGTTCTTTCGTTCTTGCTCGGACAAAAGTATTATTACGTCAATTACCAAGTGGGCAAAATAGCGCTGATTCTTATACTTGCTGTGGGACTTTATGCGGTGAGTATTTTCAATCCATTCGTTGAGCTTTTGCCAAAACTTGCGTTCAACAGCATGTTATTGCTCGTTTTTGTAGCGGTGGAATATTTTGTGGAACGAAAGAATATTAAAAAATTGTTTAGATAACATCCCATGAAAAAAGAAAATATACACTATCGAACTATTTGGATGAAAGATGGGATTGTTTCGTTAATTGATCAAAATCTACTTCCTTTTGAGTTTGAAATCATCGAATGCAACACTTATTTAGAAACGGCTGAGGTAATTCGAAATATGACCGTTAGAGGTGCTGGCGCTATTGGTGCTGCGGGTGCTTTTGCTATGGCACAAGCATTTTTGGAAGCTCCTATGGATGATTTTTCTAACTTTGTATTATTGGCGAAAGAACGTATTGCCAAAACTCGCCCTACGGCTCAAAATCTGTTTTATGCCATCGAAAGAGTGTATCTCAAAGGACTACAAGGAGTGGAATTGGCGGTGGCTGAAGCGCAACAAGTAGCCGACAAAGATGCCGCTGATTCACAAGCTATTGGCAATTTTGGGAATGAACTTATTCAAGATGGATTTAACATCGCTACTCACTGCAATGCAGGTTGGTTGGCTTTTGTCGATTTTGGCACTGCCTTATCACCCATTTACGCAGCTCATCGGAGTGGAAAAAAAGTCCATGTGTGGGTCGACGAAACTCGTCCACGACTGCAAGGAGCACGGTTGACGGCTTGGGAACTTTCCAACGAAGGAGTTTCGCACACCATCATTCCAGACAATGCAACCGCACTTTTAATGAGTCAAGGGAAAGTAGACATGATGATTGTGGGCGCCGACAGGGTTGCAATTAATGGCGATACCGCTAATAAAATTGGCACGTTAGAAAAAGCAATTGTCGCTCATACCTATGGAATTCCTTTTTACATAGCCGTTCCAAGTTCTACCTTTGATTCCAACTGCAAAACGGGAAATGACATTCCCATCGAATATCGCTCTCAGGACGAGGTGCTTTGGTGCGAAGGACTCGATGATAAAGGAGTAAAACATAAAATTAACATTGCAAATCCAACATCCACCGCTTTAAATCCAGCTTTTGATGTTACTCCTGCAAAATATATTACGGGCTTTATCACCGAAAAGGGGATTGTGGCCGCCAACGAAAAATCAATAGTTTCTAAAATTTTCAACGCATGAGCGAACAATATCAAGGGGTGAAATTCTCCACCTTTTTCATTCAAGAGATAGCCCCCGAAAACGATTCTAAATTGAAACAATTAACGGGTTGGTGTCACGAGTTTCAAAAACTAAAATTAACTCCTATTTCCAAAGGCTCTTCCAGTGGAAACTTGAGCTATCGGGTGCAACCTGGTTCTAATGCTTTTGTGATCACTGGAACTCAATTGGCTTTAAGCAAAAGACTCTCTGCCGCTGATTTTGTCAGCGTTTGGGATGTCGATTTTGCTAAGAAAATGGTCTATGCCGAAGGTCTTTGCGACCCTTCCTCGGAGAGCATGTTGCATTTTGCCATCTATAAACTTCGTCCCGATGTAAATGCAATTTTTCATGGTCATAGTCAGGAATTATTGGATAATCCTAAACCAGGAACGCCAATTACTCGCAACGAAGCACCTTACGGAACTCAAGAGTTGGTGAGTGAAGTGTTGCAAGTGCTGACAAATCACAACTATATTCTGATTAAAAATCACGGATTTCTTTCCTTGGGTGCAACCATGGAGGAAGCCGGCAGTAGAATGAAATAGATATTTAGTAACTCTTATGTGCAATTTTTTTTATAAATCAATAATTATTTAGCCTATGTGTTTTTCTGCCGGAGCTAGTTTTTCTGCTGGAGTGGTGCTTTCTGTCATCGGTGTTGCAACGATTAAAAAATCTCAATCCCCTTCGCAGACTTTGTTTGCGAGCATTCCATTTCTTTTTGCGGTGCAACAAATTTCTGAGGGATTTTTGTGGCTATCTCTTCAAAATCCACTCTATGCGCATCTGCAACAACTCACCACATATGTTTTTCTAACTTTTGCGGAAGTTATTTGGCCGTTATTGGTTCCACTAGCAATTTTCGCCATTGAACCTACGAAAAAGAGAAAAAAATACCTGAAAATATTTGTCGCCTTGGGAGCAATGGTGTCTATTTATCTCACCTATTGTTTGATTAGTTTTCCGGTAGAGGCGAAAGCGCTGGAACATCACATCTTTTACAAACAAAGTTTCCCACAATCGCTAAGAATATACACCTCAATTGCTTATGCCATTTCAACCTTAGTTCCACTTTTTATTTCGAGCATTCGCCGAATGTGGTTATTTGCAGTGATGGTGTTCGTTTCGTACATTATCGCACTGTTTTTTTACACCCAATACGTAGTCTCTGTTTGGTGTTTCTTTGCTTCCATTATCAGCCTTTCTATTTTCTTTATTCTCTATTTCCACAATAAAGATAACTCCAAAGTGGTTCCGCAAGATTGAAAATCCTTACGCATAATGCAAAAAGGCCAATAACAGAAGTAGAAAAAGCAAAAATAGCCTTATGATTTTTTTAATACAGAGAAAAAAATTACTTCGAAGATTTTTCTTTTTTAGTGTCACTTTTGTCTTGATACAAAAGTAACCAAAAAATCAAGACTTCGCCAAAAAAGCTAAAAAAGAGGTGATTTTACGGCGCGAGCCAAGCTATAAAGTTTACGGAGGTAATTTAATTCACATAACGGATGTTTCCGACTTGGATCTATTTACTTCAACGCACCCGCCTCGCT
>JBBRGJ010000121.1:0-9968 GCA_038240835.1 Bacteroidales bacterium
TCAATTCTGATAAATATTCTAAACAGTCATCATCATTTTGAAACCGTCTATGAAATTCAATTGAATTTAATCCCATATATAATCCTTTTCCCATTTGGTAAAGATATAAAAACTTCTGCGCTTTATGCGCCTATACCAAAAAATCTATTATCGGATTTTCATGTTACAGCTACCAAAAGAAAAAAAAGATAATGGGCTTTTATATACCTATGCCGATAAAAAATTTGGAGTGATTTTAATGGATCAAAATTTTAACATTAAAGGTGTTGCTGAAATAGGAAAAGGTTACATTGGAGGTTGGACAGGTGTTTCAACAGGGCTAATGTCAATTAAGATGGGTAAACCAAAATCTAGGAGTCTAGAAATATCAAAAATAACATTTTAGCAAATTAAAATGAAAAAAGTAAAACTGTTAGCCTTTTTTGGCGCAATAATCATTAACATTGCTTCTTGTAATAGAGCTAGTGATTATATAAATGAAGATTTACTGTTTAGGTATATTGATGATCATCAAAAAAACAGGATTAATGAGAAAGATTATAATTTAGTATTCCTTTGTACAAAAAATTTATGTTCTTCATGTTATAAGATTAGTTTAGGTTCGGTTTATCATACAATAATTGATACTTCAAATACAATTCCTTTATATTTTATTTTCGATGATGTTGAATTTTCAATTGAAATGGCAAAAAAATTCCCAAGTAAAGCTCATCATTTAGTTGATATAAATACTTCATTTGATCAATATGGGATTACAAACGTAAACCCCCTTTATTTCCATATCAGAGATAATTCTGTTTTAAATTGGAAAAAAATCCGAAGATGAAATCTCTAAATCATATACCAATTAAGTCTTGTATTTTAAAAAAGCAGTTTTTGTTATTTTTAATTTTTCAATGTTTGATTTTTAATGCTAATTCACAAGAAATTCAATTTAAGAGTGCAATTGATTCGCTAAACATTAACGACACATCATTAACGAGCAAAGCAATACAATACTATTCATTGAAAGAGGTAGGTGGCAATGTTTTATGCTATATTAAACCTTTCTCAAAGAATGTTATATATCAGTTTAAATACGTGTTAGATAAATGGCACCAGTTTTCCACAATCAATTTACCAGACAGTTATTTAGAATTATCTGATTATGGTGACGTTACAAGTTTGGATATTATAAATAGCGATAGCTTATTGATTTTTCAAGATAAACGGATCTCTATTTTTAATACCGTTAAGAACAAGCTAGAATATTCCTATTTTATGAGTGATACGAATGGCTATGTTTTGCGTGATTTTTCAGGAGTTAAATGGGATCAGTGGAGCAGAAAGATTTTAGTAACTATTTTAAGATATGATAATGTGAAAAATCGGAAATATGAGTCTGATTCAGAATTTGGAGCCCTTTTAAATCCAATAGATAATTCTCTAGAAATTTTACCAATGAAATATCCAGATGTATATAAAACTTCTCTAAGATTTTCAATGAATCAGTCTACGGGGTTGTTCTTGAATGAAAACTGCATTATTGGATTCAGTGGCATCACCTCAGATTTGATTGTTTATGATAAAAATACAAAAATGGTTAAAAACATTCACATAAAACATAAGAATCAAAGTGATATTGAATTGATAGATTCTGCCAAAAAAAATAATCCCAAATATATGCTAAATCATGTGGTGAAAAACATTTGGTATCGCCAATTGTGCTATGATAAGCAATTGAAATTATATTATAGAATATACATGTTGCCTGTCAAAAAATTTGATTACGATAAAGAATTGTCTGAAATTTATAAATATGAAGATAAAAAGTATGGGATTATTGTATTGAATGAACATTTTCAGGTTCTTGATGACCTAATTCTGGATAATGGGTATTATGATATTTGGGAGGCAACTTCATTAGGTCTCATTGTTTTGAAATACTGGAAGAATAACCCAAAAGGGTTTTTTGTCCAATCAATCAATTTTCAACATTAACTCAGTACAAAAACCAATAAACAACGAAAATTTCAAGTTTATTTGTCTAACACCATGTTAATTTATACTCACTAAGATTTCCTAATTGACTTCGTCGAACTTCCTTTTCTTTCTTTCTTTTATAATATTCCTTTTTTTTACTCCCGATAGTTATTCGGATCATGGGAAAACCTATCACGTATGCCTTCTTCTTTTCACGTTATAAACAAACTCTTGTGTAATACTAATTCATCTTTTCTATATTTGTGAATCAATTCGTGTTAATTTTGAACATCCCGAATACTATAATTTTGGGTGTCACGTTTTTAGTAAATTAGATTTTTTGCACAGATGATGAAACAAGTAAAAATAGTAGGATTTTTGGTGATGTTATTTTTGATTCCTTTGGTGGCTTTTTCACAAGGGAGAAAAGAGGCATTGCAAAAATCTAAAAAGCAGATAGAAGAGGAGATTCAGCTAACCAATCAGCTGTTGAAAGAGACGCAAAAGAACAAACAATCCTCTTTGAATCAGGTAATGTTGCTCAAAAACCAGATAGGAAAGAGAGAGAGCCTGATTACAACGATTAACAGTCAAGTTTCTAACATTGATGATGAGATTATTCAAAATGCAAATAGTTTGGAAGAGATGACCACCCAACTTGATAAACTGAAGCAAGAGTATTCAAAAATGGCTTATTATGCATGGGTGCATCGAAAAACATTTCAACCGCTATTATTTGTTCTATCTGCCGACGACTTTAATCAGGCATACCGAAGAATGAACTACATTCAGCAGTACACGAAGTATCGAAAACGTCAAGTGAGATTAATTCAGGAAAAACAACTTCAGATTTCGGGCAAAGTACAAGAGCTAAAGGGAAATAAAAACGACAAATTATCCTTGATGGATTCTGAGCAGAAAGAGCGTGATAAGTTAAACAAAGAACAAGAGGTGAAAAACAAAACCTTGGGTGAATTAAAGAAGCGTGAAACAGAGCTTCGCAAAACTCTCAGGGAGAAAGAACAAGCGAACAAAAAGCTGCAATCATCTATTCAAGGGGTTATCAATGAAGAGATTAGAAAAGCAAGTGTAAATAAAAAAACAAAAAAAACTTCGAAGACAATTGCCAAAAACAAGACAAAAAGAAACGTTGCCAAGAACAAAGTTGAGCCAAAAGATAACAAAGTTTCTGATGCTCCCACCGAAATAGCGCTAACAAAAGAAGAAGCAGAATTGTCGAGCAACTTTTCGGGCAACAAAGGACGCTTGCCAATGCCTGTGGAAAAAGGGATGATTAGCAGTAGTTTTGGCACACACCCGCACCCAGTATTAGCGGGAGTAATCGTCAACAATAATGGAATAGACTTGGTAACCCAAGCGGGGTCGAAAGCACGTTGCGTTTTCAATGGTGTTGTCTCCGGTGTAATTAGTCTGCCCAACGGCGCAAAAGCTGTAATTGTAAGACATGGCGATTACCTCACTGTGTATTCCAACCTCAACACCGTATTTGTAAGAACAGGTCAGAATCTTAATACAAAACAAGACATAGGGGTTATTAATACCGACGACGAAGATTCTAAAACCGAGTTACACTTTGAACTTTGGCACAATAAATTAATTCAAAATCCAGCAGTTTGGATTACAAGATAAGAGGAAAGGTGAAGTGTGCAAGGTGAATGGTAAAGGGTGAATGGTGAATGGTAAAGGGTACAAGGTGAATGGTGGATGGTGAAAGGTGTACCTTGCGCCTTGTACCGTATACCTTGCACCTTGAACCCTACACCATTTACCAATAAAAAAAGGCTTTGCAATGCAAAGCCTTTTTTTATTGGTAAATTATACCGTATGAATTGTTTTAATCAATTCACTACCGATATGGATTGCATTCAAGTTATCAGGGATCATACCATGATGACGTTTTGGCAATGATTTTTCTAGACCTTTTTGAATAAACTCTTCGTTGATAATAGGTTTAATTTTCAAGAATCCGCCTAATACGATCATGTTAAAAAGTTTGGAGATTCCGATTTCTGAAGCTTTATCAGTAGCCGCAATTTGGTAGATATTTATATCTTTACGAACTGGATGACGAGTGACTCCATTAGGATCGTAAATCAATACACCCCCTGGTTTTACTAACTCTTCAAATTTATCCAACGATTGTTGGTTGAGAATAATGGCATTATCAAACGATGCAAGAGCTGGAGAACTGATTTTTTCGTCGCTGATAATAACAGTAACATTAGAGGTGCCGCCGCGCATTTCTGGACCGTATGATGGCATCCAACTAACTTCTTTGCCACCCATGATTCCAGAGTAAGCAAGAATTTTTCCCATCGAAAGAACTCCCTGTCCACCAAAGCCAGCAATAATTATTTCTTCGTTCATGATTTAAATGATTTTAATGTTTTATAAAATAATTAAACTTCTGGAGTTTTGATATCTCCAAGTGGATAAAATGGAAGCATGTTCTCTTCTAACCATTTATTTGAATCAACTGGAGTCATTTTCCAACCTGAATTACAGTTAGAAACTACTTCTACGAAGCAAGTTCCATTGCCGTTTTTCGAAAGTTCAAACGCTTTTTTAATGGCACGTTTAGTCTTACGAACGTGAGCAGGAGTATAAACTGCAGTACGAGTTACAAATTGAGTTCCTGGCAATTGAGCCAACAATTCAGTGATCTTTAATGGATTACCCATAATAGACACATCACGACCATAAGGACTAGTAGATGATTTCATATCAGGAAGTGTAGTTGGAGCCATTTGTCCACCAGTCATTCCATAAATACCATTGTTGATAAAAATAATCACAATGTTTTCGCCACGGTTACACGCATGAATAGTCTCAGCGGTTCCAATAGCAGCTAAATCGCCATCCCCTTGGTAAGTGAATACATATTTAGTAGGATTCAAACGTTCGATGGCTGAAGCCAACGCAGGAGCACGGCCGTGAGCAGCACCCACCATGTCAACATCAAAATAATTGTATGCCAACACGGAGCAACCCACTGGAGCTACACCAATAGTTTGTTCTTGAATTCCTAATTCTTCGATTACTTCGGCAATAATTCTATGCACAGTTCCGTGACCGCAACCTGGGCAATAGTGCATTACCGCATCTGTTAAAACTGAAGTTTTTTTATAAACTAAGTTTTCTGGTTTTATGATATCTTTGTTAAATTCCGACATGACTTAGCCTCCAATAATTTGAGTTTTTAATGCATTTAATACTTCTGCTGGAGAGTGAATGATTCCTCCTAAACGGCCAAAATGTTCAACTTTTACTTGGAATTTAGTAGCAAGTTGTACATCTTCTACCATTTGACCTGCACTCATTTCAACAGCAAGCATTCCTTTGACTTTTTTGCTTAATTCAAACAAACGTTTGGATGGAAATGGATACAACGTGATTGGACGTAAAATACCCACTTTAATTCCTTCGGAACGCGCCATATCGAGTGCTTTTTGGCAAATACGTGAAGAGGAACCATATGCTACAAATAAATAATCTGCATCTTCGGTCATAATCTCTTCGTAACGAACTTCTTGCTCTTCAATGATACGATATTTTGCTTGGATACGGTGGTTTACAGCTTCCTGTTTCACTGAT
Source organism: Bacteroidales bacterium (assembly GCA_038240835.1). GTDB lineage: Bacteria > Bacteroidota > Bacteroidia > Bacteroidales > WCHB1-69 > JBAXTE01. The sequence goes on from JBBRGJ010000121.1 coordinate 5,578, forward strand.
TCCAACTCAAGTGAAGTGACAATGTTATGACCACGATCGGATGTTTTTCCCATCGTTGCCCAAGGACACTCTTTGCGAACTTCATCATCGGTGCGACGAGTAACATAATCTGTCAATTCTACTTTTTCCATCACCTGACCAATCAAACCATCTGATAATAAAATTGCTGGATTACGATATTTGAAAGCTAATTCAAAACCTAAACCTACAAAATCATACATCTCTTGGACTGAGTTTGGCGCAAGGGTAATCAATTTATAATCGCCATGACCACCACCTTTAACGGTTTGAAAGTAATCACATTGCGAAGGTTGAATAGTTCCTAAACCGGGACCGGCACGAACTACGTTTACGAGTAAACAAGGAAGTTCAGCTCCTGCTAAATAAGAAACTCCTTCTTGCATGAGGCTCATTCCTGGACTAGAGGAAGAGGTCATTACTTTTTTTCCACATCCAGCTCCACCATAAACCATGTTGATTGAAGCTACTTCACTTTCGGCTTGCAAAACAATCATACCTGTAGTCTCCCATGGTTTTTCAACCATCAAATGTTCAAGTATTTCCGATTGTGGGGTAATGGGGTAACCGAAGTAACCATCAGCACCAAAGCGAATAGCGCCTTCGGCTATTGCTTCATTACCCTTCATTAATCTTAGTTCTTTCATCTGCTAAAATTATTTTATTTTTTATTATTATTATTTTGCTCTGTAAACTGTAATTACACCATCTGGACAAACAACGGCACAGTTCGTACATCCCGTACACTGGTCGTTTTGCATCTCTAAATAGTGGTACCCCTTTCCGTTTACTTTTTTCGCCAAAGCGATTACAGATTGTGGACATGTAGGCACACACACGCCACAGCCTTTGCAGTGCTCTATGTCAACTACAATTGTTCCTTTTGCTGCCATTTTTGTTGTTTTTTGATTATATTTTTGTTTGTTTTTCTTTGATTCCCGTCTTTACGATACGAAGTTAGACATTTTATTTTTACCATAAAAGAAAATAACATTATTTTCAAACAAATTTACATTCTCAAAAAATCACTCAGATGAACATCACAGAAAACGCACAACTAACCCCCTATAAATCAAAAGACTGAAAAAATTATATCTGATATTTTTTTTCAAAGATACACCTCTATTTTTATTCTTTTTTGAGCCAATATTTGATTCAATTAACAGAGGGGGTGAACTGAAAATTTAACCATAAAAAAAAGAGGCTTTCACCTCTTTTTTATTCTCTTTTATCAAATGGTCATTTTTTTTAAAATCTCTTTTTGAATTTTAACTCTACAGGTTTAGCTTCAAAAAAATCCTCATTTAAAAAGACTTCAAGTTTATGGTCGTCAAAAATTAGCCATGGAGATTTTGTAGAAAGAAATTATTGTTTATCTGATTTAATACATTTTCCCGTTTTCATAAAATAATCATCTTGCAAAATCATAAAAATGAGCAGTATCGACTAGAATCAATAAGTCATATGCTTTATGAGCATACTTAAATTTTGATGAATCTGGCACTACGTATTTATTGTTCTTTTCAAAAAGCGAGTATAGTAGTTTTTTTTCTTGGCTTGACATAAAATGGATTCTGTTTTTCGTATTATACAAACCTCTTGAGGTTAAAAGATTGAAATTTATAATACAGAGACTTGAAACTTTATTTTTATATGGAGAAGACTTGTACGTATTTAACATAAATCCTATCGATTTTCTGTTTCCAGAAATTTTTTTATCTTTTGAATAAAATTTATTTACATGTGCAATACCGTTGATGGAAATGTGAAATGAATTTGTATCATAATCATTCACAATATTCAGATACAGTAAATTTTCTCGAATTTCTGAATCTGTTGGCATGGGCTTGAAATTCTCAAACATTGAAATTAAAAAGCGAAAATCATCATCCAAAAATTTAATTTTAGATTCATCATAAGAAAAGAACAAACAATGATAAAAAAAACGTCTTACTACATCATGATCCTGAATGGTGATTGTTTTTTTTATCAAATAGGAATCAATATACTTTATAAGAAGTTTAATTTTGTGACTATCTCTATACTTAATTAATACTTCTTTGATTGAATACAGCATGGTCTTCATGACTAATTCACGATCAACACACTTTATTTTAATATTTTTCGAAGACTTATTTAGAGCATAAATTGCCAATATTCTATTGTATAGAGAATATTGTCTCGAATCAGAGGTGCTATCATCCTTGGAGTGAGTGTATGAAAAATATTGTTTTAATGACAAGCTATCATCATATTGAAATAATTTTTCAATAAACACCTGCAAACTTCGAGGTCTTTCCAAAAAAACGGTTATTTGCTTTTTTGTTTGCATTGAATACCATTTTATGATTTCAAATTCAATCGTATCTTTTTCGAAATTTAAATGATTTTCCCCTATTAACAGAATGTTGCAATTCATGTCATTAGGTAAAACATTAAAATCAATACTCTGACACAAAGCAATATTGTTCAATAAAAAGCTAAAAAAAATGAATTTGCAAACTTTATTCATAAAATGATTTTCAATTCTTATATTTTGGATGTTATATAAAAGCTGAAAAACTTTCCTATAACATCCAAAACCATTAATTACAAGGAGATAAAGGCCATAAAACAGATCCAATAACTAATGAAAAAGTTGCAGCATAATTATTTACAGCAGGCTCATCTTCCATCACACCATCATCAAATTCAGCATGGGTAGCAATGTAATAACCAAGTGCATCTAATATATCACACTGTCTCATACTTAAACCTTGAGGATTAGTTTTATCATCCCAAAACGATGTACTATGTCTGTATAATGCAAATGTAGTTAGTATTCTTTTTTTGGAATCATCTTTCAATTCAATATTATTTAATATAAAAATCTCAGCCTCTTTACTAATCGATATTCTTAGGTTAACATCCTTAATCCCAGATAAAATTTCAAAATATGAATTTACAAGCCCTTTTTCAATTTCTGGTATATGCTCACCAACTGTATTGATAAATAATGGATTATATTTCATATCTTCCGTATATGTTTTACTTTTAAGCGACTTTATCATTTCAGGATAAAAATTTGGCTCTTTTGTAAATTCAACTTTTGCTTTTAAACCTTCGATTAAAGTAGCAATATCACCAGCAAGATAACCTTCTTCAAAAAACTGCTTTACTGTGACATTATGCTTAATCCCAATACTATCAAAGGGATTCATTTCAAAATTTACACCAATACTCTTCGCATTTGGAATATAATTAGCATTATTATTTACTACATTTCTAAAATCACTTAAATTCAAGTAATAAATGCAACTTTACAGGGTAAAATAATAAATATTTTTTCAGAAGAAAGAGAGAAAAAGATTCTCCCTTTCCGTCTGAATGGAATAAATGCTTATTATTGCTCCCTCCTAAAGTTACAAATATGAAACATTTAACCGAAGAACAAAGATACGAAATTTCTGTAATGACCAAACTAGGCTATTCTAAAACTTCTATTGCAAAAGCGATAGGCAAACACAAAAGCACTGTTGGTCGAGAAATCAAAAGAAATTGCGATAAACGAAATAACGCATACAGGGCTGATTTAGCTCAACAAAAATGCAATCAACGGCATAAAGAAAAGCCTAAGAAGATTTACTTTACGGAAACGATTAGAACTCATGTAGACGATTGGATTGAAGAAGAATATAGTCCTGAACAAATAGTTGGAAGATCAATAATTGAAAACATTGATTGTGTCAGTATTGAACGAATATATCAATATGTCTGGGAAGATAAAAAGAGAGGAGGTCTTTTATATAAAAAGCTACGACACAAGGGACGAAAGTATAGAAAAAGAGGTGCTTCCAGGGATAAAAGAGGAATTATCAAAAACAGGATAGACATTTCGTTAAGACCTCAAATAGTAGAAGAAAAAACCCGTTTAGGAGACTTTGAAATTGACACCGTTATCGGCAAAAATCACAAAGGGGCCTTACTCACAATTAATGATCGAGTAAGTGGGTATGTATTGATTGAAAGACTAAATGGAAAAGACGCCAAAGAACTAGCTATAAGAGCTATCGAAACACTAACGCCTTTCAGAAATTGGATTAAAACAATTACAGCCGATAATGGGAAAGAATTTGCCCATCATGAGGTGATTTCAACAGATTTAAACATCGAGTTCTACTTTGCAAGACCATACCACTCATGGGAACGTGGTGCTAACGAAAACACAAATGGTCTCATTCGTCAATATTTTCCAAAAGGAAGTTCATTTGAAAACATTACAGATCAACAAGTTAAATATGCACAACACAAGCTAAACAACAGACCAAGAAAAAAATTAAATTATTTAACGCCAAATGAATATTTATCATTAAATTTGCAAAAACAACAAGTTG
>JBBRGJ010000122.1:0-9960 GCA_038240835.1 Bacteroidales bacterium
AGCCTGCAAGGACCAATAAAGAGAACTTAGATTTAGTCAATTTTCAATACGGTTACATTGCTTGGTGCATTGGCAAAAAGAAGAAAAGTGAAGCCGAAATTGTGATGAACAAATCCAAAACAATCGTGGAACTTCTCGAAAGGCAGAAATACAACCTATCGATGCTTTATGCTTACAAAGCAGCTTTTGTAGGATTCGAAATAGGAATTTCTCCCTATAAAGCACCTTTTATGGGCTCACAAAGCTCAGATTACGCCAATCAGTCCGTTGCTTTAAATCCCAAAAATGCATTTGCTCATGTTCAACTTGGAAACATCGCCTTGCACACCCCAAAAATATTTGGAGGATCAAAATCTGAAGCAATACAGCACTTCGTAAAAGCAATGATATTAATGCAAGCAGATTCAAAAAACATTGAAGACAATTGGAATTATTTAAACTTGCTGGCCTCCATTATTAACACGTACATGGAGTTGGAGCAATTCAAATCGGCAAAGACATACAGTGAAAAAACACTCACTATTGAGCCTGAATTTGATTGGGTGAAAAACAAACTCTATCCCGAAATATTAAAAAACTTATAGACGTATGAAAAAATCAGTATTAATTGTTGGGACTGGATTAGGTGGACTTTCCACAGGTCTGAGATTAGCATCCAGAGGATATCAAGTAAAATTCGTAGAAAAAGCACCCCAAGCGGGCGGGCGATTAAATCAACTCAAAAAAGATGGATTTACGTTTGATGTAGGACCAAGTTTTTTCAGCATGCCCTACGAATTTGAGGAATTGGTAGAAGACTGTGGCGTCAAAATGCCGTTTGAGTTTGTGGAATTAGACCCACTTTATACCGTTAATTTCCGTGGAAGCGATAAAAAATACTCTCTCTATAAAGACATCGACAAATTAGCCGAACAGTTTAAAGAGGTAGAACCCGATTTTAAAAAGAAATTCACGGCCTACTTAAAAAAGTGCAAAGACCTTTACAACGACACCGTAGATGTGGTTATCAAACAGAACTTTAACAGCACTCCAGGATATTTGTGGACATTAATGCACGTAAATCCGAAACATCTTCCAGTATTGTTGAAGACTTTTTGGAAACAGAGTAGCTCCTATTTTGAGTCCAAGGAGGTACAACAAATTGTATCACTTATTGCTTTCTTTCTAGGCAGAACACCATTTGACACCAACGCTGTGTACACCTTATTATCACATATTGAGTTTACCAACAACGGATATTACAACGTAAAAGGTGGCATGTACACCATTGTGTCAAGTTTGGTTGATGAACTCAAAAAACTCAATGTAACCTTTGAATATAACACCGAAATTATCGATTATACGAGTGCAAATGAGAAATTAACCTCTTTAATCGACCAAAATGGCAAGTCGTGGGAAGCAGATATTTATTTGATAAACGCAGATGCTGCATTATTTAGAGGAACCGTTTTCAAAAGAGAGAAATTCAACGAAAAACGTCTGCAAAAGATGAGCTGGACCATGGGTTACTTGACATTCTATGTTGGCGTGAAGAAACAATTGCCTCAAGTAGAGCATCACAATTACTTTTTGGGCAACAACTACGAAGAGTATGCAGAAGATGTGATGAAAAATCCTGGCACCATCGAAAAACCATACTATTACGTAAATGTGTTATCAAAACACAACAGTGAGTGTGCACCCGAAGGTTGCGAAGCGTTATTCTTCGTCTGTCCCGTTCCAAACCTTTTGTACAAAACCAATTGGGCCGATAAAAAAGAGATTATAGACAGTATTCTTGCCGATTTTTCGGAACGGATAAAGGAAGACATCACCAAAGATATTATTTTCCAGATGGAATACACCCCCGAAGATTGGCAAAATCAGTTTAACTTGTACAAAGGTGCAGGGTTGGGATTATCGCATAGCATGATGCAAATAGGTGCTTTTAGACCAAAAAATTACGACGAAAAGTTCAAAAACACATTCTACGTGGGCGCTTCCACAGTTCCCGGAGCTGGCTTACCCATGGCTGTAATTAGCTCAAAGTTAGCCGCTGAACGGATTTATGATTACGAATAAGAATCAAATTGCCAAAAACGGAATTAATTATTTTAACATTATAAAAAGCCGCTCAATCGGCAGGTTTATCCTCTAATGTAGGACTTGTCGAACTGGAGCCAATTGTGTGGAGAATACTAATACAGAATTTTAACAAACTGTTGTCCTGAAAAAATGAGATTCCTCACTTCATTCGGAATGACAGTAGGTTCGTTCGTTTTTAGAGGGATTTGGTTTTCTGGCGGTTTCATCGCCAGAAAACCAAATCCCTCACTTTTTGTTACAAAAAAATCTGTCATTCCGAACGAAACGGAGTGAAGTGAGGAATCTCAATTTGCAGTAGAACTTTTTCTATAATATTTTCACGCCATAGTGAACTAACTACCCATGACAGAATCATGTAACTGCCTCATAAATATACAATTATAAGTTCTCGAGTAAGGTCTAGGCATGAAATCTAGGATTAGGCTTTTCTTCAAGGGTTGACTAACCCTAATCTTTCATTTTGCTAATAAAAAAACCTTCTGAGTAAAATGGTTTTTTTGTATTAAAAAGACTGGTATGCTATCTCTTAACGACCTTGTCAAAAAAGCGTTAAGAAAAAGAGGTGATTTTACGGATGAAGCGAGGCGGGTGCGTTGAAGTAAATAGATCCAAATATGAAACATCCGTTATGTGAATTAAATTACCTACGTAAACCTTATAGCTTGGCTCGCGCCGTAAAATTGTCTCTTTTTTAGCTTTTTTGGCGAAGTCTTGACCTTTTGATTACTTTTGGGTCAAGCCAAAAGTAATAATCAAAAAGAAAAATCTTCGAAGTAAAGTGGTTTTCTGTATTTAAAAAAAAGACAAAATCTCAATCGAACAGTTACAAAAATGCTAAATGTTCGTTGTATTCAAAAGTGTCTGTTCAATCACTGTCAAATAGTTGAAAAAATGTTTACTTTTGTTATGAGTTTTTTGTGTGTTAGATTTCTTTCAATAAGCACCATACAAACTCATAAAATTAATAAAAGGAGAGATCAACATGTTATTAAAAAAAGAGGTTTCGGAAATATTCGAGAATGAATTGTTTCATCAATTTGCAACAGTTTCTAAAGATGGAGTGCCAAATATATGCAACGTTGGCGCAAAATACATACGAGAAGATGGTAAAATCATTGTGATTGACAATTACATGAAAAAAACGCTTTGGAATGTTTTAGAAAACCCAGAAGTATCAATACTTATTAGACGAGGAAAAGAGTCGTATCAAATCAAAGGAACCGCAGTGTATGTATCCGAAGGAAAAGAGTACGAAGATGCCCATCAATGGATGAAGTCCGTGAATGACAGATATCCTGCGAAAGGTGCCATCGTTGTAACCGTTCATTCTGTGTATAACTCAATGTCTGGAAATACTGCTGGAGATAGATTTGAAGATTAATCGATAGAGTTCATTCTAAAAATGACGAAAAATGATAAAAACAAGAATTGGGACTAAACGTGATATCGATGGGGTTTTATCCCTTCAGGAAAAATATTTATACCGCAATTTGAGCGAAGTTGAGCGAAAAAATGGGTTTGTAACTACCCCTTTTACCGTGAGTCAAATTGAAGAGATTATTCTGCAAAATGGACTGATTCTCGCCGAAAATGAACAGAATGTAATCATCGCGTATGCTTTTGCAGGTAGTTGGAAGTATTTTGAACAGTGGGAAATATTTAAATACATGGTCTCCCGTTTCCCAACAATGTCTTTCAACGGAGAAAAAATCACAACCGAAAACAGCTTCCAGTATGGTCCCGTGTGCATCGACCAAAAATATAGAGGGAAAGGGGTGTTAAACTTGATTTTTGAAGAGATGAGAATTGAGTTTTTGAAAAAATACCCAATCTCGGTTACGTTCATCAATAAAATTAATGCCATTTCGGAAAATGCACATACCAAAAAACTGGGCTGGCAAATTCTTGGCGAGTTTCAATTCAACAACAATACGTACATCGAACTAGCTTTTGAGATGACCAAAACCGTGGTGAAATAGAGAGAATTTAGTTTAAAAAACTGAGCCTTGATTCTAAGTTAAAAGATAAATTAGGCAAAAAACATCAATTGACGAAAAAATATCCCATAAGGACTAAATATCAAAAAAACAAAGAATACAAACGAAAACAAGTTTCATAGAGACATAACATATACAAGGATGGCAAACACATACACACAAATACACATTCAAGCCGTTTTTTCGGTTAAAAACAGGGAAAGCCTAATTTATAAATCATTGCAAGAAGACCTAAATAAATATATTACAGGAATTTTCGCTAACAATAACCACAAATTGTTGTCAATAAATGGAATGCCGGATCATGTTCATGTTTTGTTTGGATTTCGTCCTACGCAATCGCTATCTGATTTGATGCAAGATGTTAAAGGCAGTTCCTCTATGTGGATAAACGATAACAGACTCGTAAAAGGCAAATTCTCATGGCAAGAAGGTTTCGGAGCTTTTTCATATAGTAAATCAGACTTGCCAAATGTTATTCATTACATTGAAAATCAACAAATACATCATAAAAAGTTTTCTTTTAAAGAAGAATATATCAAACTGCTAAAAGACTTTGATATCGATTATGATGATCGATACATCTTCAAACCAGTTGAAATAGAAGGTTACGTAACTAAAGGCACTTAAGTTCAGTTTTAACTCCTCTTTTTACCGACATCGAGTCCCTAACGGGACTGAAAAACAAAACGCAAAAAAACTTGATTTTTTAAGTAAATAACTTCAATTGACAAAAATGTCCCGTAGGGACAAAATGTCGGTGAAAAAAACAGAGAAAACAATCAAAAAACAAGTCCCGTAGAGACGCAACCTTCTGGGAGGGAAAAATTATTGAAGCTCGCACCAGCTAAATTTCTAATTCTTTGAATTTAAGACAAAGCCTTTATTTTTTGTTTACTTTTGTTCTTAGAACTGTTATTCTTCAATGTGCTAACGCTTTAATATCGATTATGATGATCGATATATCTTCAAACCAGTTGAAATAGAAGGTTACGTACCTAAAGGCACTTAAGTTCAGTTTTAACTCCTCTTTTTACCGACATCGCGTCCCTAACGGGACTGAAAAACAAAACGCAAAAAACTTGATTTTTCAAGCAAATAACTTCAATTGACAAAAATGTCCCGTAGGGACAAAATGTCGGTAAAAAAAACAGAGAAAACAATCAAAAAACAAGTCCCGTAGGGACGCAACCTTCTGGGAGGGGAAAATTATTGAAGCTCGCACCAGCATACTTTCTAATTCTTTGAATTTAAGACAAAGCCTTTATTTTTTGTTTACTTTTGTTCTTAGAACTGTTATTCCTCAATGTGCTAACGCTTTGATATTGCAATCTCAGCAAAAGTGCAACAAAAGAACATACATATTCCGAAATCAAACTCAGGTAAAAAATATTATGGATTATAGAGATAAAGTTTTTTTGGCGGTGGCCGAAAACCTCAGTTTTTCAAAAACTGCCAACGAGTTATTTATAAGTCAGCCCGCCGTTACCAAACACATAAAAGAGTTGGAGAGCAAACACAATAGTGCGCTGTTTGAGCGGAAAGGCAACAAGGTTTATTTGACGAAAGCGGGTAAAATCACCTATGATTATTTGGTGAAAATAAAGCAACAATACGAAGAACTCGAGTTTGAACTTGGGCGGATGAACGACACTTACAAAGGCACCTTACGAATTGGCGCCAGTTCGACGATTTCTCAATACCTAATTCCAAAAGTAATTGCTGCTTTTCACAAACGGTATCCAAAAATTGAACTCTTCCTTTTGAATGGCAACTCCTTCGAAATGGAACAACTGCTTGTGGATAATAAAATAGAAATCGCATTGGTGGAAAACGACTCATCGCAGTCGAATATTAAGTACATCGACTTTTTGGATGATGAGATCATATCCGTTACCGGAAGCCAAAGTGTTTATTCCAAATTAAAATCTATTTCGCTGACAGATTTTCAAGAAATACCCATTGTGCTTCGCGAAAAAGGTTCCGGAACCCTCGAAGTAGTTCAAAAACAACTTGCTAAACATCATATCAAATTCGAAAATTTGAACATCTTCATTCATTTGGGAAGTACCGAATCCATCAAGAATTTCCTGTGCGATTTTGATGGCATTGCATTGGTTTCAGAAAAATCCATTGAAAAAGAGTTGTTGCTGAAACAAATTACCAAACTTCCGATAAAAGCAGTTCAATTCCACCGCAAATTCAGAATAGCCCTCCGTCAAGGGCAAGCGTCATTGTCTTCAAAAATATTTACAGAATTTCTCTTTAAGTATAACTTTTAGTTATTGACTATAAGTATTTAAGATTTGTATTGGTTATAATTAGTGACTACTTTTGCTCAAAATTAAACGATACACAAAATGAAACTAAATCTCAATCCAAAACAGCTAAACATAGTATATGGAATCTTACTTATTTGTTGCTTTTTACCTTTCATCTCTCCGCCCATCGCTTTGGCAACTGGATTATTGCTTTCGCTCTTAGGAGTAAAACACAGCAAAACATCAAAATACACTTCACTTTCGTTGCAAGCATCCATTGTTTTGATGGGTTTTGGCATGAACCTCACGCAAGTGATAAGCGCATCAAAAACGGGTTTTATCGATACGGCCATATCCGTAGTTTTAGTCATGAGTGTTGGTTTATTATTGGCGAAATTATTAAAAGTAGATTCCAAAACGGGCACTCTTATCTCTGCAGGAACTGCAATTTGCGGAGGAAGTGCAATTGCCGCAGTGGCTTCTGTCATCAATCCAAAGAGTTCTCAGATATCATTCTCGTTGGTCGTTATTTTTGTGCTCAACGCGATTGCGCTCATGATTTTTCCCGCCATCGGACACTATTTTAATCTCAGTCAGGAAACCTTTGGCACCTGGGCAGCCATTGCCATTCACGATACCAGCTCTGTGGTTGGAGCCGGAGCTGTTTACGGACCCAAAGCCTTAGAAGTGGCAACTACAGTAAAACTAATTCGTGCATTGTGGATTATTCCTTTGTCCATCGTGATTGCATTGGCGCAGAAAGACAAATCGAATGGAAAAATCAAAATTCCTTGGTTTATTGGCATGTTTGTAATCAGTATTATCATTGCATACCTTATTCCTAGCGGCGAAATGGTATTTGACGGACTAAGCTGGTTGGGCAAAAAAGGAATGGTGATCGCATTATTTCTCATAGGTTCAAACATCTCATTAGCAGAAGCCAAAAATGCAGGATTAAAAAGTTTTGCACTTGGAATTCTTCTTTGGATATTTATTGGAGTTGGCTCATTCATCGCTCTTACCTATAATTTATAAAAGACAAATTGGACTTTGATTTAAATTTTCTATAACTTTGTTAGTGATATTGAACAAAAAAGAGGAATAATTGTCCTCTGATTCTTACGAAAACAGACATAATAGATAACAGTAGAAATCAGATTATTTAACAAATAAGAGAAAACATGAAAGTACTAATCATTTTTAATCGCGAACCCTACGATAACACCGATGTAACTTGGAACGGACTTAGACTTGCTGAAACATTGAGAAAAAAAGGAGAAGAGGTGCGAATATTTCTAATGAACGACTCCGTTGATATGGCCAGAGATGCTTGCAAAGCACCCGAAAACTACGATCAAGATTTATCTCAAATGTTGAAAGATTTAATTACAAATGGGGTCATCGTTAAGGTATGTGGAACTTGCATGGCACGCTGTGGAATTCATAAAAATCATCCCTATTTTGATGGTGCCGAAAAATCAACCATGGCTCAGTTGGCCGATTGGGTAGTTGATAGTGATAGAGTGTTGACATTCTAAAGGGTGATTGCAAGAAAACTTCAACTTTTTCGATACACGCAGCAACGAAAACAGTTCATTTACACCAGTAAACTACCTGTTTTCGTTGCCACGCAAGCCTCAAATTTGAAGTTTTCTTATTGCAAACCCTCGATTCTTTGAATCGGAGTCAATCACTAGTTTTCTAGCAGGCACTCACTATTAATCCAGAATGAGATTAATATAAAAAGCCGGTCACTCTGTCCCGATTGCTATCGGGATTATCGAACAGGCGGCTTTTTATAACACTAAAATATTAATTCTGATTTTTGTTCTTCTCCGGTCATCCTGAGCCAGCCTGCCCTGAGGCATCGAAGGGAAGGACTTCATAAGTTTATACTATGTATACTTCGACAGGTTTATCCTCAAAAGGAGGGCTCAGTATGACCGTAAAAAAACACGACTACACTGTTTGTATTTAGTTGCAAATATTGGTGAATTTTCTCACTGTCATCAATCCTTTATACCAATACTTATTTCAAATTAATCCAGCGGATAATTTGGAATTTAGTATGGTTTAATGCTCGATGCGTAATATGATTTATGGAATTTAATTTGTTCTAAATAGACCAAAGCATATTAGCATACGGTATTATTTCCAATTTTTTATTGGATAAAGTCTCAGCATGACACCCAGAAAAAATGCAACACTGTGAATTCTAAGTTGTAAATATCAATAAATATTTACTTAGATTGACATTAGAAGTCCGTTGTAAAATCGAAACCTAGGGCTTTTGCAACAGTTTTTATTTATGAATATTTTTTTTTAAAAGAACAACTAATTCACAATTGTTTTTCAGAAAGTGAATCTTTGTAAGAAAAATTTATTAACTTTGTATAAATAGAACTCAGTTATTCTAACAAATCGTAGGTCTATCATCAAATCAATATATTATTTAAAACTAGAAATAATGAAAAAAATCACATTTTTCTTAGTCGTAATTTCGAGTGTAATTACCTTAAACGCTCAAAGAGTTGCGTTGCACAGCTCTACCGGAGTTCAACATTTTTGGGGAGCAACAGGGTTAGCAAATGCATACACTGCCGCTAATACTGGTGATACAATTTACCTTCCTGGAGGAACATTTACACCCCCAGTTACTTTCGAAAAGAAACTGACTATCTTCGGCGCTGGTCATTATATTGATTCTGCGCTCGTTACCGGAAAAACATTTATCAACGGTTATGTGATTTTAAAAGAAAATGCCGATGGGTTTTATATGGAAGGAATAGAATTTACCCAATCAATATCCTTTGGGTATAACGAAGCGGTAAATAATGTTATCATTAAACGTTGTAAAATCAATACAAATATCGACATACAAGGCGATTTATCGAATCCTTCGCAGAATCTTGCTCTAATTGGAAATGTTATTATTGGCTCTATAAACCTCACCAATGCCCAAACAGTATTGGTTGCGAACAACATAATACAAACAGGAATTGAAGGCACGAATGAGACTATCATTAATAACAATATTTTTTTAAATCGATATGGAAATGGATCCTATGAAAACTTTAGGGGAAACAACAATAAGTTATCAAACAATATCATTTTATTGTGTGGCTCTTATGGAATTACAACCGATGGCCAATTTGGAAATGAGTATAGAAATAACCTAATATCTTGCGCTAGTCCTGGCTATGGATTGACTGCAACTTTAATTGGGAACTTCACCAATGTTGACCAAAATTCCATCTTTGTTAGCCAAACTGGAAATGCATTTAATTATGTGCACAACTACCATTTACAAAATCCGAGTACCTACTTAGGAACCGATGGGACACAAGTTGGAATTTATGGGGGAAGTTTTCCCTATAAAGATGGCGCAGTTCCCAGCAATCCTCACTTTCAGCTGAATAACATCCCTCCAACTACCGACAGTGATGGAAATTTAAACATTCAAATAAACGTAGAATCCTTACTACATGACAAAAATCATACATACCTGATTATCAGCAGTATGTGTTGATAACTTGGTGATAACTTTTCGCCAAAAAAGATTATAATAAACTGATATTCAGTATCTTAGATGAAAAACTACAACATCTAACACTAAG
>JBBRGJ010000123.1:0-9837 GCA_038240835.1 Bacteroidales bacterium
AAAATGATTGACAAACTTATATTTCAAAGTTTCTCCTTTTTTTCTTATATTTGTCAGATAAATTTTAAATACAATAAATGAAGCGTTGGATTATACTGTTTTTGTTTTTATGGTTGGGTTTTGGAAATTTAATTGGGCAAATATCTTATCAACAAATTACACTTGGAAATCCTGTAGAGGTGGGTGCTAGTCGCATAGATTCGTACATCACTTCCCTGAAAGATAAACATATTGCAATTGTTGGAAATCAAACTTCGGTGGTTGGTAAAACACACTTGGTGGATACATTAATTTCGCTTGGAGTTAAAATTGATAAACTTTTCTGTCCCGAACATGGATTTCGAGGCGAAGCTGAAGCGGGTGCTGAAATCTCCTCTTCCGTGGATAAAAAAACAGGAGTTCCTATTGTTTCTCTCTACGGTGAGAATAAAAAACCAACGTGCGAACAAATTGAAGGGCTTGAATTGATTATATTTGATTTGCAAGATGTTGGAGTGAGGTTTTATACGTATATCTCTACGTTACACTATATAATGGAAGCGTGCGCCGAAAATAACATTTCGGTGATGGTGTTGGATAGACCCAATCCAAACGGGTTTTTTATTGATGGGCCGGTATTGAAACCCGATTGTAAATCATTTGTGGGAATGCATCCAGTTCCGATTGCTTACGGCATGACCATTGGCGAATATGCTCGCATGATCAATGGCGAAAAATGGCTGAACAATGAAGTTCAGTGCAATCTTACGGTGGTATCACTCGCAAATTACACGCACGAAACTCGTTATGTGTTGCCAGTGGCTCCTTCGCCAAATTTGCAAACTATTCAAGCTATTTATTTGTACCCTTCGTTGTGTCTCTTCGAGGGGACTCCTTTTAGCGTTGGTCGTGGAACCGATAAACCTTTTGAAATGGTCGGTCATCCCGAAAATCCGCTAGGTGATTATTTGTTTACCCCCAAAGCGATGCCCGGAAAGTCGGATAACCCGATTTGTCAAAATAAAGAGTGTAGAGGGTTTTTACTTTCAGATTTTTCTAGCGATTTTTTGAAAAAAAATAATTCCATCCATATTTTTTGGTTGATTGATTTATATAAACAGTTCCCGAATAAAGAGCTGTTTTTTACTCCATTTTTTGACAAACTTACTGGAGATAAATTGCTGAAAGAGATGATTATAGAAGGAAAATCGGAAGAAGAGATTCGTGAATCGTGGCAACCAGAACTCGATTCTTTCAAAAAGGTGAGATTAAAATATTTATTATATCCCGAAAATTAAACGAAGGTATGAGTAAGCCAAAAACTGTAAATAAGAGTGCTCCCAATATTGTTTTGCAAGAGAAAACATCATTTTGGACTGAGTTTTTTAATAAAAACCAGCATTGGATCATCGTTGCTTTATCTCTTTTATTATATGCAAATACGCTTACTCACGAGTATGCTTTAGACGATCGGTTGATGATTACCGATAATCAGTTTACCAAGAAAGGGGTGAGTGGAATTAAAGAAATTGTCACCCATGATGCATTTACAGGTTTTTTTGGTGTCCAAAAGAGTTTGGTCTCTGGAGGAAGATATCGCCCTTTTACGCATGTGATGTTTGCTATTGAATATCAGTTATTTGGATTGAATCCATTTGTGGGTCACTTAATTAATGTGATTCTCTTTGCCTTGCTTTCGGTGGTTTTATATCTTATTCTAAAAAAGTTATTAGCTCCTCTAAATCGCTCACAATGGTTGCATCTTTTGCCATTTATGGCTACGGTTTTGTTTGTCGCACATCCCATTCACACCGAAGTGGTGGCCAATATCAAAGGTCGCGATGAATTGATGAGCCTTTTGGGTTCGCTCTTCGCATTGCTTTTTGTAATCAGATTTATTGAGACCAAAAAAATCTCTAATCTGATTTGGATGTTTTTGTCTTTCGTAATTGCCCTTTTCTCTAAAGAAAACTCCATCACCTTCGTAGCTGTGATTCCCCTTGCAATGTATATGTTTTTTAAACCATCGCTCAAAGACTATTTAAACGTAATGGGCGGACTAGCTCTTGCGACTATTTTGTTTCTGATTGCCAGATCCATGGTACTGGGAGATATAATGAATACTCAGATTGCGCCCGAAATTTTAAACGATCCATTTTTGAATGTTCCTAAATCTACCGCCATTGCAACGGTGATTTATACTTGGGGAAAATATATTGCATTGTTGATTTTTCCACATCCGCTCACCCACGATTATTACCCATTTCAGATTGCATATTTTCAATTTTCAAGTCCCATTATTATCTTATTGAGTTTGGGGTTTCTCTCGCTGATATTTTTTACTGTTTGGGGCGCTTACAAAAAGAAAGTTTGGAGTTTTGCCGCTCTTTTTGCACTGATTACCTTCTCTATTCAAGCGAATTTGGTGTTTAATATTGGTACTTTTATGAACGAAAGATTTGTATTTGCGCCCTCTATTGGAGTTGCAATCTTAATTGCTCTATTTTTGTATTCATTGATTAATCACCAAAAGTATCACCGAATAGGAGTTTTTGTTTTGTTGATCTTGTTAGTGGGATACAGCTTGAAAACCGTTACTCGGAACACCGTTTGGAAAAATGATCGTACTCTTTTTATGAACGATGTAAACGTTTCCAACAATAGCATTAAATGCAACGTTTCGGCTGGTGGAATGGCTTATGAGATGGCTAAATCAGAATCAGATCCATCGAAAAAATCAGAATTATTGAACAAATCCTTCAAGTATTTATCCAAAGCACAACAGCTGCATCCGGGAAGTTTTTATGCTTGGTTTTTAATGGGCAATGCTTACACCGAGATCGCCAATTGGAGCGAAGCATTGGTCTGTTTCCAACGTGCATATCGAATAAACGTAGAGAGCGTAGATGTTCAGAAGAATGTGCTCTATGTTGCCCAAAAAGCATGGGTGATAAATCAATACAACGTTTCTGCGGATGCATATCGATTACTGTCGGAGATGGAACCTCAGAATAAAGAACATATTTTAATGGTTGCCGATGCATTTTCTCATATCAACAAAATTGATAGCGCCTTTTTGATTATTAATAATGTGCTCGCCCAAGATCAAAAAAACGCTTCTGCGCTGAGCAAAAAAGGAGAAATTTTTGGACGGGTGCTCAATGATGTCACCCAAGCAGAGTTTTATCTAAAGCAGGCGGTGACCATAAATCCTGATAATTTATCAGCAAATGAAAATTTAGGAATTGTCTATGGAATAAAAAAACAGTTTGATAATTCCATCTACTATTTTAATCAAGCGCTGAGAATTGATTCCACCCAAGCACGTATTTACCAAAATATTGCTGGAACATATAAAGCAATGGGTAAAAACGACGAAGCGGAAAGGTGTTTAAAAATAGCTTCAACGAAGAGTGAGAAGTGATTTTTATCGAAAAATAATCGATTTGAAAGTTTTTTTCAATTATTAATAGAAAAAATATGAGAAAAGTTTTGCTAAATGAAAAATAATAGATACCTTTGCACTCCTAAAAAGAATATTAAAGATTAAAAAACAATAAAGAAAGATGGCTAACCATAAATCGTCAATCAAAAGAATTAGAACTAACGACAAGAAAAGACTTGCTAATCGTTACAATGCACGTACAACTCGTAATGCACTTAAAAAAATCCGTTTAACAACTGACAAAGCAGAAGCTACATCTCAGCTTCCTACAATCATTTCGTTGATCGATAAATTAGCAAAACGTAATGTAATACATAAGAACAAAGCGGCTAACTTGAAATCAGGTTTGATGAAAAAAGTAGCTAAGCTCTAACTTTCACAAAGAAATATTTCAAAAAAAAGCTTTCTCAATACTTGGGAAGGCTTTTTTTGTTGTGTTTAACTGTGAACAGTGATCAGTTAACAGTGATCAGTGATCAGCGCGTCCCGAATTTTTTCAAAATTCATGGATCTTTGAAAGCAAGGCTAAAATTTCAATTCACCACTAAGACTTCTTGCTTCTTACTTCTGTATTCCTCTTCTTTTCACACACTGAACAAAGTGAAGTGTCTCTACCAAAGGTTCTTCTTCTTTGTGAAACTTTGTGTCTTCGGTTCGACAGGCTCACCGCATCGCTTTGTGTTACTTTGTGTCACAGCATAAACCTTTCAGCTATAGCACAACCGAATCCCACTTTTCGGGATGAGCTCATGAGTCCATTTTATAATAAAACACTTTACGAATAAAATATATTTATCTACCAGCATGTTAGGTAGACAAAGACTTCATACTTCTGTATTCTTAATTCTGCATTCTTACTTCTGTATTCCTCTTCTTTTCACATTTCACATCTCACGTTTCACCACTAAGACATTTATCTACCAGCTTGCTAGGTAGACTAAGTTCACTAAGATTCATTTATCTACCAGCCTGCTAGGTAGACTAAGAATACTTCATTCTTACTTCATACTTCTGTATTCTTAATTCTGCATTCTTACTTCTGTATTCTTCCTCCTCCTACTTCGGAGCACTTCGGATTAAAAAAATAGACAATACTCCGTAAATAATGTTTGGAATCCAGACGGCTAACATGGGGTTTAGATCGCCGAAGGTGGCGAAAACGGTGGTTACTTGAATAAACATAATGAACGAAAAACTCAACAATAATCCTACAGCTAGATGGATTCCGAGTCCGCCACGAGTTTTTCTGCCGGCTACGGTAAGTCCAATAATTGTTAAGATAACGGTGGCAAAAGGAGAAGCCATTCGTCGATGTTTTTCAACTTCGTAAAACTTTACTTTGTCGGAACCTTTGGCGCGTTCCTTTTTTATGTAATCTCTAATTTCAAAAAAGTTCATGGTCTCCATATCATCCCTGATATAAACGAAGTCCTTTGGCGACATATTCAGCGTGGTATCCAATCGCTCTCCTTTCATGATCAACTCATCCTTGGCGTATG
The DNA here is from genome assembly GCA_038240835.1 of Bacteroidales bacterium. GTDB lineage: Bacteria > Bacteroidota > Bacteroidia > Bacteroidales > WCHB1-69 > JBAXTE01. The sequence goes on from JBBRGJ010000123.1 coordinate 4,924, forward strand.
CATAATGTTTTACGTAATCGTTTAGTTGCCATTTGTTTGTAATACTATCCCACTGAATATTTTGAGCTTTGAGTTTGTAATATACGCCATCGAAGTTCATCTTTTCTAAGGTAAAGTTATAACCTGTACTTTTGGCATTGTTCCAAGTTTCGACGTATGCATAGGTATCTGCGGCAATTTTTACATGAATATCACCTTCTTTGTTTTTTGCTCTTTTGCTAATGTATTGATCTTTAAAATCGAGCATATTCCTGTTTGTATAAGGAATCACAAAATTTGAGAGCAAAAACGACATCGATGCAATGATAATTGCGCCTGTGATGTATGGAACAAGTAGCCTTCGATAGGAGATTCCACTGCCTAAAATGGAGCTTAATTCATTGAATCCTGCCAGTTTGGAGGTGAAATAGATGACAGCAATAAAACTAAATAAGGGACTGAATAGGTTGACGAAAAATGGGATAAAATTGAGGTAATATTGAAAAATAATGGCAGATACTGGTGCCTTTTTGTCAATAAAATCTTGAATATTTTCGGAGACATCAAAAACTACGACAATCACGACTAACAAACCGATGGCATAGAAAAATGTTCCCAAAAACTTTTTGAGAATATATAGGTCTATAATTTTAAAATGACTAAGTATTTTAGATTTCAAAAATTTCATCTTTTTCGTTTAATATTGTTACGGCTCGCGCTGATTTTATTTATTATAGTTTTTGACTTACAATCGGAAGAATCTGAGCTTTCCAAGTAGCAAAATCATTGGCAATAATATGTTTTCGAGCCTCTTTTACCAACCAAAGGTAGAAGTGTAAGTTGTGAAGGCTTGCAATCATAGGACCTAAGATTTCGTTTGCAGAAAAAAGATGCCTTAGATACGCTTTGCTATATTGTAGATCGGAATATAAATCACTCTCGCTGTCGATGGGCGAGAAATCATGTTTCCACTTTTCGTTTTTCATATTCATCATCCCATTTCGGGTGAAAATCATTCCATTTCTCCCGTTTCGAGTGGGCATCACACAATCAAACATATCTACGCCCATGGATATTCCTTCTAAAATATTTGCAGGTGTTCCTACGCCCATCAAGTATCGTGGTTTGTCTTTGGGTAAAATATTGCAGACAATTTCTGTCATCTCGTACATTAAATCAATGGGTTCTCCTACAGAAACACCCCCGATGGCATTTCCTTCGCATCCTAATTTTGCAATGTATTCGGCAGATTCTTTTCTTAAATCGGTGTACACACTTCCTTGAACAATTGGGAAAAGTGCTTGACTGTGACCATATTTGGGTTCGGTTTTGTTAAAATGAGAGATGCATCGATCTAGCCAGCCATGGGTAATGTTCATGGAGTTGCGTGCATAATCTTTTTCGCAAGGGTAAGGAGGACATTCGTCAAAAGCCATCATGATATCTGCGCCAATACTCCGCTCAATATCCATCACTCTTTCGGGTGTAAACAGATGCCGCGATCCATCAATGTGTGATTGAAAGGTAACACCTTCGTTGGTTATTTTTCGGCGATGTGCCAATGAGAACACCTGAAATCCACCACTATCGGTCAAAATTGGTCGATCCCAGCCATTAAACTTGTGCAACCCGCCAGCACCTTCCAATACGTCTAATCCTGGACGAAGGTATAAATGATAGGTATTTCCTAGTATGATTTGGGCTTTAACAGCGTCTTTTAGATCGTTAATATGAACTGCTTTTACGCTTCCAATGGTTCCAACAGGCATAAAAATCGGAGTTTCGATGTTGCCATGGTCAGTTTCAATGAAACCTGCACGCGCGTTGCTTTTAGGATCGTTGTTTTGAATTGTGAATTTCATCTGCTTTATTAAGTATGTTGCAAAATTACTTCTTTTTTGTGAATTTTCAGTGTGACAATTTTCATCCTAATAAATTCATTTTAGGAATCAGGTGAGGAAGCTATCCTAGAGTATAAAGGTTTAAAACGACAATCTTTAAGAAAAATTGGAGGATATTTGTTTATTATTATAGTTGAAGCCCCTTTCTTAACCGAAAATTGTTGATAATTATTTTACAAACGCCGTAACCTTGCCTTAATTAGTGATAATTTTGTTTGTTGTTAGGATTTTCCTACTCTTTAAATCTCAAAGATGAGGCGGATTCAGATTGATTTACACAAATTTTGCACATGAATTTTGACTTTTATACTTACTTCTTTTCATCTACATATCGCATTCTAATCGTTGTGTTTGCTTTTATTGCAGTCATCCAACTGATTTATTATTGGGCTATCTTTAGTCGGTTGGCCTTCAAAAAAATAAAATCACATACTCCCGTGAATCATCCAGTTTCTGTTGTAGTATGTGCTCGCAACGAGTATCAAAACTTAAAAGATTTTCTGCCCGAAATTTTAGAGCAAGACTATCCTTGTTTTGAAGTGATCTTAATCAACGATGATTCTGATGATGAGACAGAGTTTCTTACTCGCGATTTGTTGAATAAATACTCTAATTTCAGAGTGGTCAATATCAATAGATCCATTACTTTTATCAAAGGAAAAAAAATAGCACTCTCTGTCGGCATCAAAGAGTCCAAATACAACCATTTACTTCTGACTGATGCTGATTGTCGTCCCTCTTCCAAAAACTGGATACAGTTGATGCAGCAAGGATTTGTCAATAAAAATGAGATCGTTTTAGGATATGGCAGATACGAAAGTCAAAAAGGTCTGCTTAATTTGTTTGTTCGCTACGATACGATTTATACAGCGATGCAATATTTATCATTAGCCTTGGCCAAACATCCGTACATGGGCGTGGGTCGGAATTTATCATACACCAAAGAGCTGTTTGAAGAGCAAAAGGGATTTACTTCTCACTATACCATTCCTTATGGCGATGATGATTTATTTATCAATCGGGCCACCAAAAAATATCACGCTACGCCTGTTTATTGTTCCGAAGCTCATACAGTTTCCATTGCTCCCAAAACTTGGGGTGCTTGGTTTCGACAGAAAAAGCGACATTTAGATACAGGTAAACATTATCGATTTGCGTCTAAGTTCGTATTGGGGACTTTTTCTGCATCTGCCTTATTCTTTTATTTGTTATTATTCGCAATTATCCCATTTTTGATTTTGAATTTTAATATTTTAGATATTATCATTGTATCCTCCCTGTTCCTGTTGAGATTAATCTCGCAGGTAACAATTTTCTCAAATATCTGTAAAAAATTAAATGAAAAGCGGTTAATATGGTCAGTGCCTATCCTTGATTTAATTTTTACAATATTATACCCATTGTGGTCGTTCTCTAATTTAATCTTTATCAAAAATAGATGGAAGTAATTAAGAAAGTATCAGAAAAAGCAAAACACGATTTTTCTCTTGTGTTGCAAGCTCGCGATCATGGCAATCAGAAAGCATATGCTGAGTTGATGAACGGATATCGTGATTCCCTCTATTTCATGTTGCTCAAGATGACAAACGACCCATATGATGCTGAGGATTTAACCATTGAAGCATTTGGAAAAGCATTTAAAAATCTTGCAAACTATAGTCCCGATTATGCATTTAGTACTTGGTTGTTTAAGATTGCAACCAATAATTGCATCGATTTTTTGAGAGCAAAAAAGAAAAATACAATCTCGTTAGATATTGCTTTTGGGAACAATCAACAGTCTGATTTTGTTGCTAGGGAGGTGATATGTCAAACGGATAATCCAGAAGATTGTTTTATTGAAAAACAAAAATCAATCTTGATGCGAAAAATGGTTGAACAATTGAAGCCAAATTATCGCAGATTGGTAGAACTACGGTATTTTAAAGAACTCTCTTACGAAGAGATTTCTGAAGAGTTGAATTTGCCGCTAGGGACCGTTAAAGCTCAGCTATTTAGAGCACGAGATCTTATGTATAGACTCATGAAGGATTCCCAAGAAAAAATTTAATTTCTAGTTTCTAGAATTTTTTAGTTTTTTGTCATAAAATTTTGTAAAACCCTTTGATTGTTTGTTAAATTAGACTATATTTGTTGATGTCGTTTTAAAAATCACAAAAATGCTAGTTGTTCCAGAGCTTATTTACAATCTATCTACACTTGTCGCACTAACTGCACTGTCTGATTTAATAAATCGTTCATTCCGATCGATAAAAACTTCTGTGAAGGTAATTCAAGGAGTTTTGTTTGGCGTTGCCGTATTGATTACCATGATGAACCCTTTTGTCCTCTCAGAAGGAGTGATCTTTGATGGTCGGTCTATTATCTTAAGTTTGTGTGCTCTTTTTTATGGCCCAATTGCTGGGATTATTGCAGCCATATTTGCATTAGTTTATAGAATTATTTTGGGCGGTCCAGGTCTTTTAACTGGCGAATTGGTGATATTGTCATCAACTATTATTGGAGTATTTTTTTATTTTAAAAAATACGACATCGTAAAGAATCGTTACTTGTATTTATACATTTTTGGAATGATTGTCCATAGTGTAATGCTGACTATATTCCTTTCGCTTCCTATAATATATAGAGCGGATACATTTAATACTATTTCATTAACAGTGGTCGTTTTCTACCCAATTGTTACCGTTCTTATTGGAATAATGATGACCAATCAGTTAACTTATTCTAAACTGTTCAACGATTTTGATCTTCAGCGCGAAAATCTCTCCATCACGCTTAATTCAATTGGTGATGGTGTGATTTCAATGGATTTAAATATGAATGTGCTGAATATCAATTCAACGGTTGTCAATTTAATAGTTGTTTCAGAAATAAATGCCATTGGGAAACCGGTTAATGATATTTTGAAAATATATCATGGGCAAGACGATAGAGTAGAATATTCGCTAGTTCAAACAATCTCATCTGTGATTGCAGAAAAAAAACCAATTGCTTTAATTGATTTTTTCTATCTGTTATTAGATAAAACCATTTT
>JBBRGJ010000124.1:0-9547 GCA_038240835.1 Bacteroidales bacterium
GATTCTCTAAAAGTGACCCCGTCAGGATTCAAACCTGAAACCCCCACATCCGTAGTGTGGTACTCTATTCAGTTGAGCTACGGGGCCAAATGCGAGTGCAAAGATACAAAATAATATTTATATAATCCAAATTTTATTCTATTTTTTTATTTATTCCTATTTTATCGATTAAAAATCCAACATTTTTTTATACTTTTGATTTTTATAAATATCTAAGAATGAAGACAAAAATAGGACTAACTCTCATCATCTTTTCTTTTATTTTTCCTCTCATGGCCACTACTCCTGATAGTACTGTTTCGTATGCTTTTAGTAAAGAGAAACCGTATGGCCCAAAAGGCTGGGAATTTGTTGGGAATTTTGGAGCTTATTGGGGAAACAAACAGCAAGCGGCTTTTTATAATGGAAGCAAAAACAATGTGAACAACATCAATTATGTCTTTTCAAATTATACTTGGATCAACGAAATTAAGAATAAATTGTCCGAAACAGTCAACAGAGATTCGTTTATGTTGAGCGCAACTCCCAGTAAAATGAAATATAGTACCACCATGCATGTGGGTTTTGGCGCTCGTTATAATTTTAATGAAGATTGGGCGCTAAATGTCGAATTTAATTATGCCAAATTAACCGCTAAGGATTTTTTTACCATCGAGGTGTTCCCCTCCTTTGATAACGAGAGTCATAGTTATCTGCAATATCCAATCTTTGGTTCGGAATCAAGAACTAATATTCAAGTAGGAGTGGTGCGGACTTTAAACACAACCAAAAAAGTTCGCCCTTTTTTCGAAGCGGGAGCGGTTTTGACAAATACACACGTCAAGGAGTCAAAAATAATGATTGAGGACCAACCTTATAATCTAGTGAATATCTATTCTGGAAATTATATTCCAAATACCAATGCACAAGAGTACGAAATCAGACAGGGCGGAATTGGGTTTGGTGGGTATTTTGGAACTGGATTGAAAATTATGTTTACCAATTTTATCTCCTGCGAAATATATGGTACCTTATATTATCAGCAAATAAATCTCGAAAACTACGCTGGACTGAATTTTCACGAAGCAGCCATGTTCAGATTTGTATTGAGCCCAGGATTTTTTGCGGCCAAAGAGTAATTTGGGTTCCTTATTTGAAAAGTCTTAAGACGATTGAGAATTCTCACTTCTCAGCCCATCCAAAAACTATATTATGCGCTAGACTCATGTCATTCCGATCGCAGTGAGGAATCTCTTATCTTCTTAACTATTTTAGAATTTGTCATTACTAAAAATTTTGCGGAAATGCTGTTCATTATTAATTTCATCATAGTCATCCTGAGTTAGTTTAACTCGCTTCGGCGAGGAAGGACTGCCAAAAGTTCTTGCTTTAATACTTCACTTCGACCACGCCAAGTCGTGGCAGGCAGGTTTAGTGCAGGCTAACTACCAATGACAGAATTGGAATATTGCTTCTTTTCTGGTCACCCTGAGTTAATCGAAGGGCTTCAAAAAGCTCTTTCTTTAATACTTCGATTAACTCAGTATGACGCTCGTGAAAACAGCCAAAATGCTTATTCTAAACTCCAAATATAGTTGTTTTTCCAACTGTCATCAATCTTTTATTTCCAAAAAAATTGGATGAAATCTATCTATAACAGAATTATATAACTGCCTCATAAATAAAGAATTATGGATTTTTGGTAAAATATAGGTATGAAACTTTGAATCAGACTTTTCTTCAAGGTTTGACTAACCCTAATCTTTAATTTTGCTAATAAAAAAACCTTCTGAGTAGAAAAAAGACCGCGAAGCCATCGCTGCGTAGCTCTAAAACTTCCAGAAATAACTAAAAATACTGCGGGATGTACCGAAAAAAAACAAATTGCATTTTTTGATTAATTTTTAATAGTTGATTGCAATTTGGTATTTTTTCGAGCATCCACGAAAAAAAATGGAATCAAAGATTCCAATTTTTTCGGGACCCTGAAGGAGCGAGCGAGCCCTCATAAACAATAGTTTTCAAATACAATTAGCAATTCAGCAAGGGCGTTCACGTCCTAATTTGGAGTCTAAGAAAAAACAAAAAGTCATTTAGGGAACAACAAAGACTTCAAATTAGCCTACCTTGCTAAAGAATTGCTTATTGCATTTGAAATTTCCCAAAAACTTGCATTCGCTCCTTCTTGATTTTTGCATACTTTTTATCAAGAAAAAGTATGAATAAAAATAGCTTCTTCGAAGTAAAGTGGTTTTCTCTATTAAAAAGAAAAATCTTCGAAGTAAAATGGTTTTCTCTATTTTTTTTAAAAAAAACTACTGATTGTTCACCACCAACTGAATGTTCGTTCTGCTCTTCTGCTCGGTAAATATTTTTCTTCCACGAACCACTTTTTCGATGGTCTCTTGGTCGTAATTTCGAACGGTTATCAACTCCATGTTTAAGTTGTACTTTACCTGAAATTCCGTGTTTAATTCTTCTATCAGTCCTTCCAGTGCAGTTGGGTTATAATCCACACACACCGAGAAACTGATGGCTGAGTTTTGCATTAGATTGATTTTTACGCCAAAATGTGCAAATAAGCCAAAAATCAGCGAGAGGTTTTCCTCGGCAATAAAAGAAAAATCGATGGGGTAAATAGAAATTAGTGCTTGATTTCGTTTGAATATATAACATGGAGTTTGGATAGAATCGGTTTCGTTGCCAATAATACTGCCACTCTCTTTGTAGTTTTTGAACGATTTTACGTGCAATGGAATTGATTTGTTTTGAAGTGGCTTTATGGTCTTAGGATGAATAATTGTTGCTCCATAATAGGCTAACTCAATTGCTTCTTTGTACAAAATCTTATTTAGTTTGATGGCATCTGGAAAATATTTTGGATCGGCATTTAATAATCCAGGAACATCTTTCCATATTGTTACATCGGTGGCATTTAATGCATAGCCAAAAATGGATGCGCTGTAATCTGAACCTTCTCTGCCCAATGTGGTGGTATTGTATTCGTCGGTGCCACCAATAAAGCCCTGACTGATTACTATTTTGCAAGTTGTGTTTTCGAAAATTGGCGTGATTATTTTAGAAATTTTCTTTTGAGTTTTTTCCCAATTTACTAGTCCCTCGCGGTAGTTGTTGTCGGTCCTTACAATGTGTCGGGCATCTATCCATCTGTTATCAACACCTATAAACGTTAAATAATCGGATAAAATAGAGCTAGAAAGAAGTTCGCCATAGGAGACAATTTGATCATATTCGTAATCAAAATTTTCACTGGGTTCTCTTTTCAATCGAGCGATTAGTTTTTCAGTAATTACATGGGTCTGGATCGCTAAATCGTGCTTTTGATTGAATAATTCATCAATTATTTGGGAGTGATTGGTTAAAATTTGATCCAATAAACTAGCGAAATCTCCTTTTTTGTAAAATGCCTCAACCAGTTCTTCTAACGCATTTGTCGTTTTGCCAATGGCAGAAATTATGATAACTAAATCATCTTTTGGATAATTTCGAATGATATTACATGTGTTTATTACTGCTTCGGCATTTGCAATAGATGCTCCTCCAAATTTAAAGACTCTCATTGTTTCTTTTTTTTGTTGTAATTAACTGTGTTATGGAATTAAAAATGAATCCCAATCGGATGCAAAACTATATTGATTTCGCTGTTTTTCTAATGAATTCATACTCAACGAGGTGTTGAATATTCCCTCTTTTTCGTCGCTGTGAATGAGCATATTCCCATTGAAATCACAAACCTGTGAATGTCCATTGTGATCAATGCCATTTCCGTCAGTGCCTATTCGGTTGACTCCCACCACGTAACATTGGTTCTCGATGGATCTGGCTTTTAAAAGTGTATTCCAAACGTGAACCCTTGCCGTGGGCCAATTTGCCGGAACCAACAATACATCGTAATCATAATTTGATCCATCAAATCTATTTCTAAGCCAAATTGGAAATCGTAAATCGTAACAAATGACCAAGTTGAATTTCCACCCTAAGTAATCAACAATTGCGTTTTTATTTCCTGGAGTATAGTTTTTGGGCTCTTCGCTCAATTTGAATAGATGTTTCTTGTCGTAGGAGCAGAAAGTGCCATCGGGTTTCACAAAGTACATTCGGTTAAAAACATGGTTGGACTCCCTGATGCCAAAACTTCCAGTTATTGCGCAATTGTATTTAGCGGCAATTGATTTCATCCACAAAAGGGTAGGAGCGTTGTCAATATCCTCCGCAGCATCTACCGAAGCGACCGAAAAACCTGTGGTAAACATCTCTGGAAGAACAATCAAATCTGTCTCTGGAATGTTTGCTCCAAGAAGTTGCTCGATCTTTTCAAGATTCTTTTTCCAATTCTTCCATGTGATGTCATATTGGAGGTAGGAAATATTAAATTGTTCTTTTTTTATCATTTTAAAACTCCTTGTAATAGATTCTTTTTTCGCTCTTTTCCGACGCCTCTTTTTTGACTTCCTTGGATTTGGATAGTAATTCATTTCTCTTCAGTGCACTCTGGTTTGGCTGGCATTTTTGATTGTACTCGTTGATGTAAAGTTCAATTTCTTGAGATAAATCAGAGAAAATAGAGTGGTTGTTGAAATCTAATTCAATGGTATTGATAATCTGAGGATGACCCTTTATTCGGTTTATCGTATTGGCGGGTTTGTGTTGGCATAATGGAAATGACAAGATGATGCAATAGTGAAAGTTGATAAGAGATTTGAGCGAATAGAGGCTGTTTTTGGATCCAATTAAAAATCGTTGAACAATTTCTTCGTCGTGAGAAAAAAGGTCTTGTGTCGACTTTGTAGAGGTGAACTCGGTTCTGTTTTTTATCAGAAACATGGTGGTTTTAGTAACTTTATCCTCATGCGAAAAAGTGACAAACTGTAATTCCTTCTCCAATAAATCATCATACGAGGATAACTCTCCAGTGTGAGTTAATTCGCTATGTGTCAATTTGTTTAAGGTAGATGCCAATGGAATTATATCAGCATTTGAGTTAAACAAAATGGCAATGTGTTGATAATCAGGTTCAAATTTTATTGTTCGGCGCATTTTGGATCGTGTTAACTAAATCTTCCAAAAATACCTTTTTCTTTCTTCCTATTTGTGTAAAAAGAGAATAATTATGAAGAGTGGTTTGTTGATAAGAATTCTTTGTGGGATTAATTATTGATTTTCAATTTTAGAAAAGCATGTTCCGAGGCAATTTGCTCAGCACTTTTGATGGACAAATCTATTCCTGTGGCAATGGCTTCGCCATCTATTAGGACTTCGATGCAGTACTCTTTTCGTTTGCCAACGTCCTTTACATCAATTACTTTAAACTCAATGGTCTGTTTGCTCTTTTGAGTGTATTCGATGATTCTACTTTTAAAATTGGTTTCAGTTTTCAACATCTCCTCGATGTCTATCCATTTGGGGATTACATGGTTTGTAATAATTTTAAAGGTGTAATTATATCCTCTATCAAGGTACAATGCACCAATAAATGCTTCGAAAACGTCTCCGTTTATCGATTTGTAATATAAATTATCATTTTTTTTCTGGATAAATGCGGCGAGTCCAATTTTTGCAGATAATTTGTTTAAATGATCTCTTTTTACAATTTTGGAGCGAGTTTCGGATAAGAAACCTTCATCGGCATTGGGGTATTTTTTAAATAAGTAGGTTGCTATAATTCCACCCAGTATTGCATCGCCTAAATATTCGAGCCGTTCATTGTTGAAATGTTGGCCTGATTTCGATTGATAGCATCCAGATTTGTGGGTAAAGGCTAGCCTATAAAGAAAAATATTTTTGGGAGTGATCCCAAAAATATTTTTCAGATAGCTGTAAAGCTCTTTATCTTTCGAAAATAGTATCCTGTAATAATTAACAAGTCTATTCAAAATCGTTACTTGTGCTTTTTGAACAAAAGAGAGGTGTTGTGACCACCAAAGCCAAAGGCATTGGATAGGGCATAGTTAACAACTCTTTTTTGAGCTTTGTTGAAGGTGAAATTTAATTTATTATCAATTTCTGGATCATCCGTAAAATGGTTGATAGTAGGAGGAACGATGTCATTGTTAATTGCTAAAATTGCAGCAATTGCTTCAATAACTGCCGCTGCACCTAGTAAGTGACCCGTCATCGATTTTGTAGAATTGATGTTGATAGAATACGCATGCTCTCCAAATAATTTTACAATCGCTCTAGGTTCAGCAATATCTCCAACTGGAGTAGATGTTCCATGAGTATTGATGTGATCAATCATTTCTGGTTTGATACCTGCTTCGTCCATTGCTACTTTCATCGCCATCATTGCACCGTATCCTTCTGGATGTGGAGCTGTAAGGTGATGAGCATCAGCAGTAAGACCTGTGCCAACTAATTCAGCATAAATTTTTGCACCACGCGCTTTTGCATGTTCGTACTCTTCTAAAATTAAGGCTCCTGCACCTTCGCCAATCACAAAACCATCGCGGTCTTTGTCGAATGGACGTGAAGCTGTTTGTGGATCATCATTTCTAGTTGAGATTGCATGCAATGCATTAAAGCCACCGACTCCAGCAGTATTTACTCCTGCTTCGGAACCTCCAGCGATAAATATATCGGCTTTGCCTAAACGAATTAAGTTAAATGCGTCGGCAATCGCGTTAGCAGATGACGCACACGCTGAAGAAGTGCAATAATTTGGACCTCTGAAGCCAAATCTCATCGAGAGATGACCAGCAGCAATGTCGCTAATTATTTTTGGAATAAAAAATGGATTGAACTTTGGAGTACCATCCCCTCTGGCAAAATCGGTAACCTCACCAATAAATGAAGTAAATCCACCTATGCCAGTTCCCCAAACTATTCCTGCTCTATCTAAATTGATAGCTTCAAGATCTAGTTTCGAGTTTTTTATCGCTTCATCAGCAGTCGCAACTGCGTATTGAGAAAACAAATCTAATTTCCGTGCTTCTTTGCGATCAAGATACAATGAGATGTCGAAATTTTTGATTTCGCACGCAAATTGTGTCTTGAATTTTTCCGGATCAAATTTAGTGATAGTGGCGGCACCACTTACTCCATTAATCAATCCTGTCCAATACTCTTCGACAGAATTTCCTATTGGAGTAAGTGCTCCCATACCAGTAACAACTACTCTTTTTAGCTCCATAAATGGTTGTTTTAGCTAATTAAAAGCAAATTACTTGCTAACGTTATTTTCGATGAATGTAACAGCATCTCCAACTGTACCAATCTTTTCAGCTTGGTCATCTGCAATTGCAATGTTAAATTCTTTTTCGAATTCCATAATTAATTCTACGGTGTCTAATGAATCAGCACCTAAATCGTTTGTGAAACTAGCTTCTGCTACAACATCTTTTTCGTCAACGCCAAGTTTATCAATAATGATAGCTTTAACTCTTGCTTGAATTTCTGACATATTATTTTAATTTTAATGATTAAATCGGAGCAAATTTAAAGGTTTTTAATCTGTTATCGCACCAATTTTTTTTTTATGCTTTTTGTATTTTACTAAACTGCACGAAATCAAGCGATTAAAAATGTTAAAATTCATTAAATCAGTTTTAGTTGATCCATGATCCCCTAAAATTAGAATTTTATTTGTTACTTTGCCTCTGTTATTACTCTTTTTTTATATACAGATATTGAGAAATGAAAAAAATAGTTGTTTTTGCTTCCGGAAGTGGCTCTAATGCACAAAATATTGTTGAATTTTCTCGTGCAAACAACGCTGCCTACATCGTTGAATCTATTTTTTGCAATGATCCTAACGCTTTTGTTATTCAGCGTGCGCATGAATTAGGGATTCCCTGTTTCGTCTTTAGCAAAAAAGATTTTACCAACGATGATTCTAATTCTGTTTTTCAAAAACTTGTCTCAATAAACCCTTCACTAATCGTATTAGCCGGTTTTCTTTTGCTTATTCCACCTATTATTATCAATGCTTTTTCGAATAAAATTATCAACATTCATCCTGCCCTATTACCTAAATATGGTGGAAAAGGAATGTTCGGCGAGCATGTTCACAACGCAGTTATTGCTAATCGAGAAACTGAATCGGGAATTACCATTCATTATGTGACTGAACGATACGACGAAGGATCTACCATATTGCAAAAAGCCTGTTCTCTTAACTCTTCTGATACTCCCGACTCTTTGGCTCAAAAAATTCACCTTCTTGAACAAGCGTGGTTTCCTGTGACTATTGATAACTTAATGTCGAATAAATAATTGATATTGGTTATTTCAACGGATAAAATGGTTTATTAAAAAATGTGCCTTGTTAAGTTGTTTTATTTACTCTTGTAATGTGTTGTTTTTTAGGTAGTTGTGTAATTATGGAACTTTTTGTTTAATTTTTCGTATTAAGGTTGAGTTTTTTTTTATAAATTTATGACCTAAAACAGATTTATTTACCTTGAATTTTGAAAAAATCTGGTTTTTTTGTACGACTTTGCTCTGTTATTCTCATTGAAAATGCGTTTTCCCTATCTCAAAATGGATCAAAATATTAGAATTTTAAGTTTTAAATTAATAAATATCAGTATATTATGAAAAGTAAATTGCCTTTTTTATCCCTATTGATTATAGGTGTTATCATTGGAATAGTTTCGTGTAAGGATGATAATGAGCATCCAGATCCGCTCTTGTTATCCGATAATATGAGTGTGACTGTTTCTATTAAAAACGCTGTCTATTCCCCAGTTTTGTTTGATAATTATGTCTATTCCATCGAACGCGACTCTTTGAATGGAACTATTCTTAATGGAAGAAGAATGGTTTTAGAAACACAATTGAATGCCCTTGAAAAATTGAAACTCGTATTGACAAACTGGGAAGGTAATGGTGGACATCCTGAAGGAATTTTGCCAAAAGCATATATTTTTGGACCCAATGATACTACCACGACTAGCATTACGATAGGAGATTCTGTGTATACTGATAAACCTGCGTTGCGTTATTACCTTTCGAGTGATTACATATATGTTGTAGATAATGCTTTGCCTGGAAGTGTAAACATCACTTATTGCAATCCGTTCAAAAAAATGATCAATGGTAATTTTACTGCTACTTGTGTAGCGTTACCTCCAAATAGTGATACTGTTTTTATTCAAGGTTCGTTTGTGAACTTTAAATATTATAAGAAATTAGCCAACTAGACTATTTCTATTCTCCATACAAAAAAAAAAGGCTGTTTTTAGAAACAGCCTTTTTTTTGTAATTCCTTAAATCCGCAACCAAAATAGCATTATAAAAAAATTTTGTCAAAAACTAAAACCACCTTGCTTCGAAGAGCTTATTTTTGATTAATACTTTTGTCTTGATACAAAAGTATTCAAAAAATCAAGACTTCGCCAAAAAAGCTAAAAAATAGATAATTTTGCTGAACGAGCCAAGCAATGGGATTTACGGAAGCAATTTTGTTCACAAGACGGATTTTGATGTCTGGCATCTATTTTCTTCATCGCACCCGCCTCGTCTTAACCTCAAAATTATCTGTTTTTCTTAACGCTTTTTTGACAAGGTCGGTCTGAGATAGCAATATTCATAAATTATTTTTTCACTA
>JBBRGJ010000125.1:0-9537 GCA_038240835.1 Bacteroidales bacterium
GTTGATGTTTTCTTGCAATCACTAGCTTCCTTGTCTGATGGCCTCCACTGGATCCAACTTAGAAGCACTAATTGCGGGGACAATTCCAGCCAAAACTCCAATGATAAACGATATTGAAAGACCTAAAACCACATTTTTAACCGACAATACAAGTGCAAAATCCAACATAGCAGTGGCTGCTAGTGAAATTAAAAATATGATAATTAGTCCGATAATCCCACCAATTAGCGATAAAAATATCGCTTCGAAAAGAAATTGTGACAAGATAAAGTAACGCTTTGCCCCAATTGATTTTTGAATCCCAATTTGATTGGTCCGCTCTACCACAGAGACAAACATGATGTTGGCAATTCCAAATCCTCCGACAAGCAACGAAAAAAGACCAATAAACCATCCTACCATCGATAAGACCGCTGAGATGGGTTCAAATCCTTTGCTGATCATATCCGACTCGTTTAGTGCAAAGTCCTCTTCGGCTGCGGGTTTTATTTTTCTAATAGTTCGCATAATGCCTCTCAACTCGGCAATCAAATCTTTGTTGTTCACTCCATCTTTTGCTCTAATGGCTATCAGCGGGTTTAACATGTCTCCGTTGCTGTTGATGTCTTCATAATTTGCCATAAAAAGAGCTGGAATAACCACATTGTAGTCAGAACTGCCGCCAAACATATTATTCCCCTCCTTCTTGAAAACACCAATTACATTAATTTTTGCACCCCATATTTTCACCGATTGATTGATTGGACTAGAGTTGAGAAAAAGTTCTTCTGCTATACTAGCGCCAATAATTGCATTGTTAGATCCTGTGCGAAGTTCTGTGGGCGTAAAATATCTCCCATCGGCAATGGTAAACGACCACGTTTTATCGTAATCGTCGGTAACTCCCATGGTGTTGACGTTGTTTAATGATTTTTTTCCCGCTTGAACGGTTTTGCTCGTAGATACGATGTACGAATAATACTCGGCAAGTTGAGAGCGCTCTTTTATCTTTTCAAGTTCTGATATTTTCGGCTGTGGGCGCATTAGGTATTTCCACCAAGCATAATCTTGACTAAATTCCCAAGGCCATTTTTGCACATACACCACATTGCTTCCCAGCGATGAGATGCTTTCGTTTATTTTGTCTTTTAACGAGTCAACCACGGTTAATACCGATATAATCGAAAATATACCAATGGTGATCCCGAGCAATGTTAATAATGTTCGAAGTTTGTTAACTATAATTGCCTGTATAGCAAACAGATAGCTTTCGCGAATCATTTTTAAGAAAATCATTCTATTTTTTTTTAATTCTGTTTTACGAATTTTTCTAAATTTGCACTAAGTTAGAGTGCTAAAATAGATAAAAATCAAATGCACACAATTAATTAATCGACATAAAGCATATTTTTCATGTTAAAAAAAATCAAAAGCGCACTTATTTCAGTTTACTACAAAGATGGGTTAGAACCATTGGTAAAGCAATTACATCAAAACAATGTGCAAATTATCTCTACCGGAGGAACGTTGGAATTTATCGAAAAACTTGGAATCCCCGTCAAAAGCGTCGAAGTAGTTACTGGGTATCCAGCCATCTTGGGCGGTCGTGTGAAAACCTTGCACCCCAAAATTTTTGGCGGAATATTAAGTCGTAGAAACCATCAGGAAGATATTAAACAGATGGTTGATTTCCAAATTTCTGAAATTGATTTGGTCATTGTTGATTTATACCCTTTTGAAGAGACACTTTCCCAAACCAAAAACGAATCAGAAATCATCGAAAAGATTGATATTGGCGGAATTTCATTAATTAGAGCTGCTGCTAAAAACTTTAATGACGTAGTTTGTATCGCCTCTTCCGCTGAGTATGGAAAACTATTGTCAGTGCTCCAAGAGAATCAGGGGTCCACGTCGTTGGAGGATAGATATTATTTTGCAGCACAAGCATTTAACGTCTCCTCTCATTACGATTCGGCTATTTTTAATTACTTTAATGTAAAAGCTAAAATTGATACTTTAAAAGTAAGCGAAAATATAAGCAAAACACTTCGTTATGGCGAAAATCCTCATCAAAAAGGAGTCTTTTATGGTGATTTGGATGCTAATTTCACCCAACTTCATGGCAAAGAGATCTCTTACAACAACATTGTAGACATTGAAGCGGCAATGAATTTAACTGACGAATTTAACGATCCAACCATTGCAATTGTCAAACACACAAATCCTTGTGGATTGGCAAGTGGCAAAACCATCAACGAATCGTGGGTGAAAGCATTGGCTTCTGACCCAGTTTCTGCCTTTGGAGGTGTAATATCTGCAAATAGGACCATTGATGTAGAAACGGCAAAGATGATTAACAACCTATTTTTTGAGGTAATCATAGCGCCAGATTTTGAAGAAGAAGCGCTTGCCGTTTTGAAAACCAAAAAGAACAGAATAATTCTTCATCGCAAAAAAACTAGTTTAACCAACGTTCAGTACAAATCGGTGTTAAATGGAATTTTGTGTCAAGAGAAAGATCTTATCCAAGAGATAAAACAGAACTTAACGGTTGTTACCGAAAAAGCGCCGACCTATGAGCAAGTGGAAGATTTGTTGTATGCTATTCGGTTGGTCAAACATACTCGTTCCAATGCCATCGTATTGGTGAAAAACAAACAAATGATCTCTTGCGGAATTGGACAAACATCCAGAGTAGATGCTTTAAATCAAGCCATCGATAAAGCGGAACGCTTCGAATTAGATTTAAATGATGCTGTGATGGGCTCTGATGCTTTTTTCCCATTTGCAGACAGTGTCGAAATTGCTCATAAAGCTGGTATTTGCAGCGTAATTCAACCTGGAGGATCCGTAAAAGATCAAGATTCAATCGATTATTGCAATAAAAATGGTCTGTCGATGGTCTTTACCGGATTAAGGCATTTCAAACACTAATATTTTTCATAAGTGAACTTCATAAAAAGGCGGGATTCCATTTAAAAGGTCCCGCTTTTTTTATTTAAAATCGAACGGTTTAAATAAAAAAGAAAAATAGTGTAACAAAAAAATATAAAATCACGTAAAAGCAGACAAACATTAACATTTAATAGACTGAGTGCTTATATTTTAATCGTAACTTTGCAAACATTATAAATTACAAAACAAATGGGACTATTTTCTTTTTTCACAAAAGACATTGCCATCGATTTAGGAACTGCTAATACCATTATCTATTACGATGATAAAGCGGTAGTTGACGAACCTTCTATTATCGCCATTGAACGTTCATCGGGTAAAATTATAGCAGTTGGAAAACGTGCCTTGATGATGCATGGAAAGACTCACGAAAACATTAAAACAGTTCGCCCATTAAAAGATGGCGTAATTGCCGATTTTCAGGCAGCTGAGCACATGCTTCGTGAAATGATTAAAATGATGAATCCACGGAAACAATTTTTTCCACCTGCACTTAGAATGGTTATTTGTATTCCATCTGGGATTACTGAGGTTGAAGAGAGAGCAGTTAGAGATTCTGCAGAACAATCGGGTGCAAAAGAAGTTAGACTTATTCATGAGCCAATGGCAGCAGCTATTGGTATTGGGATCGATGTGTTAGAACCTACGGGAAATATGATTATTGATATTGGTGGTGGAACCAGCGAAATTGCAGTGATTGCCCTTGGTGGTATCATTAGCAATAAATCTATTCGTACGGCTGGAGACGATTTTAATGCCGACATCGAAGAGTATATGCGTAAACAACATAATATTTATATTGGCGAAAGAACTGCCGAAAAAGTTAAAATCGAAGTGGGTTCTGCGTTAAGAGTCCTAGAAAACCCACCTGATGATGTAGCCGTTCACGGTCGAGATCTACTTACAGGTATTCCAAAAGAGGTGATGATCAACTATTCCGAAATTGCTGAAGCCATCGATAAATCAGTTCAAAAAATTGAAATGGCCGTATTAAATGCCTTAGAAAATACACCTCCAGAACTATCCGCAGATATTTTACGTACTGGAATCTATCTTACTGGTGGTGGTGCAATGCTTAGAGGAATTGATAAAAGAATCTCGCAACGTACTAAATTACAAGTGCATATATCAGACGATCCTTTAATGGCCGTTGCTCGTGGCACAGCCATCGCACTAAAAAACTTTAACAAATATCCATTCTTAATAAAATAGAGGATGTTTTAGGATAATCTGAAAGGCTAGCAATTATTTTGCTGGCCTTTTTTCTTAAAATGAATCATCGACTTTTTTTGAGATTGAGTTTATTTTTATTCAGTTAAAAATAGTACTTTTGCAGAAACAAAAACGAATTAATGCAAAATCTAATAAACTTTATTTGGAGAAACAACTATTTCTTCCTTTTTGGGATATTGCAATTTTTCTCTCTTTGGCTGGTTGTGGACAACTCTATTTTTCAACGCACAGCCCTTGTTAACTCCTCTAATACTGTGAGTGGATCTTTCTTGTCTATTTACAATGGAGTGGAAAAATACTTCTATTTGAGACATAATAATGAGTCGTTGGTGGCTCAAAACACAAAACTTCTTTCCGAAAACAAAAGTGCTTACATTGCCACCGATAAGGCTGAATATAGCTCCAATGACTCCTTGTATCGACATCAATTTACGTATGCCAATGCAAAAGTGATCAGCAATAGCGTGACCAAACAGAACAACTATTTAATCCTTGATAAAGGTTCCAAAATGGGAATTCAAAAGGAGATGGCTGTAATTTCTCCCTCCGGAATTATTGGCATTGTAAAAGATGTTTCTCCCAATTTTTGTTCGGTAATCTCTTTGCTTCACCAAGAAACTCGGGTAAATGCAAAGCTGACAAGAACGGGTTTTATTGGAACAGTGTTGTGGGATGGGTTGGATTATAGATATGTAAAGTTAATAGATATTCCATGTCACTTAAATGTTAGATTTGGAGATACCGTAATTACATCGGGTTACTCAACTATCTTCCCAGAAGGGATCAAAATTGGGACCGTTACGGTGGTTAACCCAAATAAAAACGATAACTTTTACAATATTACCGTTAAATTATTTAATGATTTTAATCGCGTAGATTATGTATATATCATTAAAAATGAGTTCAAATCGGAGTTAGATACCTTAAAATCCCATTTAAAATAATGAATAGTAATTTGCAAAATGGGGTTCGATTTGTATTGTTGATACTAATACAAGTGATGGTGTTAAATAATGTCCATTTAAGTGGGTACATCAATCCATTTGTCTATTTATTGATTATCATGCTACTGCCATTTAACATCGATCGTATTTGGTTGCTATTGATTGGTTTTGCAACAGGACTAACCTTAGATCTGTTTTCGGGTGGAGTAATTGGTCTTCATGCAGCATCGGCGACGTTGGCAGCGTTTATTCGTCCCTACCTTATTCAGCTTATATCTTCGCAACGAGAATTTGACTCTAACATCACCCCTTCACTTAAAGATATGGGCTTTCGATGGTTTTTTGGGTATGCATTTCTGTTTACTTTAATTCATCATATTTACTACTTCTTGTTGGAGAAATTCTCTTTTAGTGGCTTTGGAACAACCCTTTGGCGGATTCTACTTAGCGCTATCGTCTCTACAGCAGTAATTATTTTAGCCCAATACATAGAGTACCGACCTAAAAAGCGATAACTCTTTTATGTGAAAAACTGCATTTGAAATAGCTTTCTGTATTTGAAAAAAATCTCATAAAGAAAACGCCAACTTCAAAAGTTGGCGTTTTCTTGTAATGTTGGTATTTTCTAAATAAAAGCTCTCTAGTTAGATCTGGTTATTCGATTTCTTAAGGTTTTCTAGAAAACTAGTGATTGCAAGAAAACGTCAAGTTTGAGGCTTGCGCGGCAACTGAAAAAGTGCGTTTACTTCTGTAAATAAGCTGTTTTAGTTGCAAGCATAACGAAAAAAGTTGGCGTTTTCTTGTAATCACTATTGTCATTCTATTTTAGAACTCAGCGGATTGGCCAATCCAGAGTAACTAATAAGTTCCATTTTTACTTTTCCCACAATGATTTTTGATTGAGCTAGTATTGGAATTCTGTTTTTGTCGTCGGAAACCCAAACTTCAATTGGATACTCATCGTTAAAGACGTTGCCTGTGGCTACCCCTGGCATTATTTTGATTGTTTTGAATTTTCCTAATCCAATTTTAACATCCTCTTTTTTTACAAATTTTACTTTTGATGCGTAAGTAGTATCATCTAAAAAGAACGAGAAATATGCACTTTCGCCAAATTTGTATTTATTGATGTCAAGATTTCGTGCCCAGTAGTATGCGGATAAAAAGTCATGAACATCGTTGGTAATAGGAGTGGTCTTTTTTCTACTGATGGCAACTCCTTTGTTTTTGGCAAAAGTTACATCATCATCTTTTTTGTATCCACCTTCTCTAGTTCTGCGGACAAAAACCATGGGTGAAAAAGTCTCTTCGTCAAAAAAGGATTCAAAGCGATCGATTACTTTAAAAAATAGATTAAAAGCTCCTTTTGAATGACCCGTGCCAATTACATGATACGTGGTTTTTCCACCAACTACTTTTTGATCTGATGTTACCTCTAAAGTAGCTTCGCCTGCGGTAACTTTACCGGTTAAAAATGAATCGTAATATACTCTAAAAACCATTTTCTCACCACGTTTAAATGCAAAATTATCTACTTTGCTTCCTTGAGAATATCCCAGCGTTAGTACAACACATAGGGATAGTAATAATGAGATTCGTTTCATGTCTTTGATATTTAAATTGTGTAAGCGGACCCATTGAGCGAATATTGTGCCAAACAAAAGTAGTCTTTTTTAAAACACTTAGCATGAATAGTTTAAGAAAAATAGAATTAGTAGTTGTTCTGTTAGGACATACAGTTCTATTTTGCAATCAGTAAGTAGTAGTTTTTCTTCCCTTTTTGAACGAGGATGTATTTTTCTCTAATCAATGTATCTGATGTTGCCTCAAACGTATCGTTTACTTTCGTTTTGTTGATAGATACTCCATTCTCTTTCAGCATTCGGCGTGCTTCTCCATTGGAAGAGAATACGTCTGTTTTTTGAGCCAATAATTCCACAATATTTAATCCTGATTTTAAATCATCTTTGGATATTTCGCACTGAGGAACTCCTTCAAAGATTGCAAGCAATGTCTTTTCGTCTAATTTCGAAAGTGATTCTGCGGTGCCTTTGCCAAAGAGTATTTGAGATGCTTCAATAGACATTTCTAACTCCTCTTTGCCATGAACAACTTGTGTAAGCTCTTCGGCCAATCTTTTTTGTAATACTCTAAGATGAGGTGCTTCGTCGTGACTCTTTTCGAGTTCCAAAATCTCCTTTTCAGGAATTAATGTGAAAATGCGAATATATTTTTTTGAATCTTCATCGGAACAGTTTAGCCAAAATTGATAAAAAGCATAGGGCGAAGTTCGGTTAGGATCTAACCAAATGTTGCCACTTTCTGTTTTGCCAAATTTCCCCCCATCTGCTTTTGTAATCAGCGGACAAGTAATGGCAAAAGCCTCTCCCGAAGCTTTTCTTCGCACCAATTCAGTCCCTGTGGTAATATTTCCCCACTGATCTGAACCACCCATTTGAAGTTTGCAATTATAGTTTTGATATAGATATAAGAAATCATACCCTTGTACTAGTTGGTAGGTAAACTCTGTAAACGACATTCCATCTCGCGCTTCTCCCGTGAGTCGTTTTTTTACCGAATCCTTAGACATCATGTAATTTACCGTGATATGTTTTCCAATATCACGAATAAAATCAAGAAAGGAGAAGTTTTTCATCCAATCATAATTGTTTACTACAATGGCTGGGTTTGCAATGGTCTCCTCAAAGTTTAAGAATCTTGATATTTGCTTTTTTAAAGCTTCTTGGTTGTGTCTTAAAGTGGCTTCATCCAACAAGTTCCGCTCTTCCGATTTTCCCGATGGATCGCCAATCATTCCCGTAGCTCCTCCTATCAAAACGATGGGTTTGTGTCCTGCAGTTTGAAAATGCTTTAACATCATGATGCCTACTAAGTGACCTATATGTAAGGAATCGGCTGTGGGATCGATGCCAACATAAGCAGAAGACACTTCTTTTAACAACAGCTCTTCAGTTCCTGGCATGGCATCGTGTAACATTCCCCGCCACCTTAATTCTTGTACAAAATTCATATTATCAGTTTTTGTTTGCAAAGTTACTATTTTACTACGATATTTTTATCTAATTGTTAAAATACAATACACTTTCTTTAGGAATAAAAAACTATAGTATCTTTGCCAAAAAGTAAGAAATTATGATGGATAAATTTTCTGACCCTATCGGCCGATTAATGGGTCTAAGATATAAATCGCACCCTTGGCATGGAATTGATATTGGCAAAAATGCCCCAGAAACTGTGACTGCTTTTATCGAAGTGGTCCCTACGGATACCGTTAAGTATGAGGTAGATAAAGAGAGTGGATATTTAAAAATTGATCGCCCTCAAAAATATTCAAACGTGATTCCAGCACTTTATGGGTTTATCCCGCAGACATATTGTGGAGCTCTTATTGGAAAATATTGCTGCGAAAAAACAGGAAGAACCGATATTCAGGGCGATGGCGACCCAATTGATATTTGTGTGCTTACCGAAAAAGATATTGCCCACGGTGATATTCTTGTCACCGCTCGCCCCATTGGCGGTTTCCGAATGATTGATGGAAATCAAGCAGATGATAAAATTATTGCCGTCCTCGACAACGATGTGGTTTACGGACACTTCAAAGATATTTCAGATTGCCCAGAACTCGTTATCCAACGATTAAAGCACTATTTTCTGACTTATAAAGATATGCCAGGCTTTTCCAAAAACACCGAAATTACGCACCTATACGGCTCAGAAGAAGCCCTTGAAATCATCAAACAATCCATGCACGATTATCATAATAAGTTTGATAACATTGGGAAACTATTTACCATCGATTAGTCTGTTGCTGAGTTTGTAAAAATAGCAATCCTTTGAAAACACTATCAATTTGCCTAGTTTCTCAGACGAAATTACAGAAAGATTTTGCAAAATTTTATGAACATTGCTATCTCCGATCGACCTTGTCAAAAAAGCGTTAAGAAAAAGAGGTGATTTTACGGCCTGCCCTCGAATATCAAGTATAATCAAAATGCGATTTATAAACTTTATATTCGGGGATTAGCGAGGCGGGTGCGTTGAAGTAAATAGATCCAAATCTGAAACATCCGTTATGTGAATTAAATTACCTACGTAAACCTTATAGCTTGGCTCGCGCCGGAAAATTACTTCTTTTTTAGCTTTTTTGGCGAAGTCTTGATTTTTTGGTTACTTTTGTATCAAGACAAAAGTGACACTAAAAAAGAAAAATCTTCGAAGTAAATTATTTTTCATATAGTTTGCCTACCTTGCTTTTGATGAAATACCTTAAATCCGCAAGGATTTTTTCTTGATAATTTCCTTGCTTGATTTTGTGATATTGGTTTTTTTTCTGACTATTTTTTGAAAAAAATCAATTATTCTAACTTAATTTATGGTTTTTTGCTTCCAGTTTTTGATTATC